>DATLCH010000223.1:0-5600 GCA_035526465.1 Candidatus Limnocylindrales bacterium
CGGCCGGAATCCAGGTTTCTTTGACCTTACAACGCTGTCGAGGATGGAGCCGGCCTGCGCCGGCATGACAAAGATTCACCTCGCTTCAAGGGGAGGGATTTCAACCATCCCCAAAACGGGGTAGTCGTTCAGCTTGAGTCGGGCGGACGTTTTCAATCTGCGAAAGATTTCTCGCTTCCCTCGAAATGACAGCAGAATAGTCGCCTTGTCATCTCGAACGAAGTGAGAGATCTATATCTAACTGAACCACTACCAAAAGGGACATTACCCAGGGATTTGACGGGAGATGCTCGCGGAGTGCTGATTCCAAGCGCTAGAGAAACACGCTGATATTCTTCGCATCCAGCACCGCTTGATCGAGGATGATCGTGCGTCGGGCGATCTTGAAGGTCGTGCCGGCGCGCCGCAGGATATCCTGGCGTGTGCCGACGAAAATATCTTTGTCGCTTTCCTGGCGCGTGCGGTAGACGAGAAAGTTGCAATGGGCCTCGACTTCGGCGCTGTCATTTTTTTTTATCCGGACGTTGGTAATCAGGTGACGCGTGCGCGACGGCGGCACTTCGGCCCAGGCGATCTTCGAATAGGCGCGCTCGACGCGAATTTTTAAACTTTTCCAATCATCGTCGAAGTAATAGGCTTGGCCGGGCGGCGACACTTCGTCGGTGATATTTTCCGGCCGCTCCAATGGGTTGTACCGAAGCGGCATCCAGTAGCGAATATCTTCGGTCAATAGCTCGAACCACTGGCGCAGCTTGCGCTCGTCGAGCAGTTCGGCTTCGAGGTAGTAGAAGTCTTCGACCTGTTGGCGCAATTCGTTATCCATGGATTGCGCCCGAAACTGCGCTCCAACTTTTCGCTTCGAGCATCTTCGCCCAGTGCATGTACAGGCTCAGTTGATTGTTGTCGCTGAAACGGCTTTTCACTCGTCCGGGCAGGTCGATTTCTATCGGCGCCTCATTGCCGCTCATCTGATAGTTGGCCGGGAAACGCTGGCCGATCAAACTTCTCGCCGCGCCGGTTACTTGGATCCAGTTGTCCATGTCGTCTTGCTCGAAGACGCCCGACGGACTGAAACGATACTGCGAGACGAAGCGCATCACATCTTTGATTTTCGGCGAGGCGGCCTTATCGACGATCGCCCAGCTCCAGATTTCCATCTTGTCCGGTCCGCGCGGCTGCCAGACGCGAATCGTCCGGGTCAGCCAGTGCACCGACAAATTGGGGAATACCGTTCCTGCTGACGGGACAATTTGCCGCGCCCGCTTGGTTCCCAAGCGTTTTTCGATTTCGGCTTCATGCTCTTTCATGTAATCGACTAGTTCGTCGTCCGGTTGGGCAAACCACGGTCCGCCATCCGGCGGCGCCAACCAGGAAACCAGAATATGACCGTTATCGCAGGCAATCTGACAACCCTTGTTCCATTGCCGTGTTTTGCTGGTCGTCGTGTCGATGCCCAATTCCCGCGCCGATCCGTGCGTCGACGCGATGTGGTAGCCGTCGCCGCCGAAGTTTTCCGCGGCGGTTTTCCAGTTGGCGTTGACCACCCAGCGCTGCGGCCCGCTGACTTCTGTGCCGCCTTCGCGGCGATCGAGCAGGATGTCCAAATACCAGGCCATGTCGCCGAGATATTCGCGCAGGGTTGGCGCGTCCTTGTCGAAAGTAGCAAAGATCAGCCCTTTGTAACTATCCACCTGCGCCACCGAGACTAAGCCCCACTGCGAGCGATCGAGTTTGCCAAAGCTGTCGACCATCGGCACCAAAGCGAGTTTACCGTCGGTCGTGTAGGACCAGCCATGATATGAGCATTGAAATAGCTTGGTATTGCCGCGATCGGCGCGGCAGACGCGATTGCCGCGATGGCGGCACATGTTCAAGTGAGCCTGCAGCTCGCCGTTTAAGTCGCGCGCCAAAATCACCGGGTCTTCGCCCATATAGCGCGTGACGAAATCACCCCGGTTGGGAATCTCACACTCGTGACCAAGATAAAGCCAACAGCGCGCGAAGATGCGCTCGCGTTCCAAGTCATAGATATCGCGGTCGGCAAAGATTCGCCGATCGATGAGACCGCCTTCCGGGTCGACCAATGATTTGATGTCCATGGTTAATCCTCGCTCGCCGGCACACGCTTCTGGTACGGCAGTTAATAAGCTGCGCTCTCTCCTGTCAAGCAATGTTATTGCGACCTCTGCTAAGTGAATTCGGAAAGATCCCTCACTTGGTGATGACAACCGCGGTTTTTGTCATTTCGAGCACAGCGAGAAATCTATTCATTCCCACGGCAAAAGACCGGCCGAATAAACGCAAAAACATTTTGCCGCGCCGCTGCCCTGATGCTATAAGCCTGCCAGGGAGAACAGCCATGAGCACAGAATCGAAAATCACCCGGCGGCGCTTTCTACAACGCAGCTCCAGCGTTGGTCTCGGCGCATTGATCGGACTGACGGCTAATCGCAGCGCGCTGGCAGCCTCCAAGGAGCGGGCCGTGATCTACCAAGGCGTTAGTCTCGACTCGCTGCATCCCTACGGCTATAGCGGCGGCGGCATCAACGGCATTTGGCTGCACCTGATCGAGCCGCTGATCGTCATGGACTACACACGGCAAAAATATGTCGGCATGCTCGCCGACTCATGGGAATTCCAGGGGCGAAGATGGATCTTCCAACTCAGGCGCAATATTCGTTTTCACAACGGCGCGCCGCTGACCTCCAAAGACGTGGCATATTCCATCGAGCGCATGAAAACCGACAAGCGCAGCCTACAAGGCGGTGATATCCAAGAGCTGGAAGTTGAAACTCCCGACGACGTCACCGTAGTCTTCACCACCAAACAGCCACTCTCGCTCCTGCTCGACCGCTTGGACACGCGCTACATCATCAGCAAAGCCGCCGCCGAAAAATACGGCGATCAGGCGGATAACTACGCCATCGGCACCGGACCGTATAAATTTGTCAGCTGGCAGCGCGGCGGCAATTTGGTCCTGGCGCGCAACGACGACTACTGGGGCGCCAAGGGGGAAATCAAAGAAGTCATATTGAAAGGCGTTAAAGAAGAAGCAGCGCGGGTCGCCGGTTTGCTCTCAGGCCAAGCCGACGTAGTCAGCAATCTGCCCATCGAGGAAATTGATCGAGTAGCCAAACATCCGCGTACGCGAGTGGAAAAGGTTCCCGGGTTTCGCATGTATTTCGTCGCCATGAACGTTACCCATAAGCCATTCGACAATAGGTTCGTGCGTCAGGCGATCAATCATGCCATCGACCCCGCGGCGCTGATGAAACATATCTTTTCCGGCAACGGTGAAGTGCTCAACGGCCCGCTGGCAGCGAACATGACCGGCTTCGATCCGGCAATGAAACGCTTTGCCTACGATCCGAAAAAATCCCGCGAACTGCTGACCAAAGCCGGTTATCCCAACGGCTTCGAAACCAAGCTGCATTTTTCACCCGACCGCCATCTCAAGGGCCGGGAAGTCTGCGAGGTGATCGGCAACCAGCTGGGAAAGGTCGGCATCAAGGTCGAACTGATTGGCCAGGAATACGCCGTGTACTGGGGCAAGGACGGAGTCAACGGCGGCAAGCTGCCGTTTTATTATGCCGGCCGCACGGCTTCCGATGCCGACACTTTCTACGATCAATATTTTCACACCGGCATCACCAAACGCATCGGCTACAGCAACCCCGAAGTCGACAAGCTTATCGAAGAGCAGCAGCGCACCGCCGATCAGAAAAAGCGCGTCACGATCTTGCAGCAAGCCGGGCGCTTGCTCATGGACGACGCTCCCTTCGTGCCGCTCTACACACTGTCGGAAATCTACGGCGTGGCGCGCAACGTGATCTGGAAAGGCACGCCCGACAACCGCATCCTGGCGGTTGAGATGAAGATCAGGGGATGACGATATGTGAAGTTGCAGTACCGGACGATGGGCTCTTAGGCTGTCTCGACACTAACATTCACTTACTTGGCTGTCGGAGTTGGTCCAGCGCTCGGCCGAACGGCGCGACGTGGACGCCGAATGCGTCAAAGTTACCGACGAATGCACTTAAGGCATGCTCGGCGGCCGCTCGATACTGCTCATCGTTGCTGTCGTGAGCCAAGCGCAGAAAGAATGACGCTGCAGCGCCGTTTTGTTCGATCAGCGTCAAACGAGGCGTGAGCGACGCGCAATCCTGCGCGCAGATGTCGTAGAAACCGCCGAAGGGATTTTTCAACTCAGTTAGAATAAACTCCGCCAGTGCGCGCGCGCGGGCCAAGAAATCAATGTCGCCAGTCACTTCGTAGGCGCGCAACAAAGCCATCCCCATCTGCGCCTGATCCTGAAGCCAGGCCGGCACCTGCGGCGCCGAATCAAAGTAATGAACCATTGCGCCGCTATCAGACCGGCAGTGTTGCCAGAGAAATTCCAAAACGGCCAAGCCCCGATCGTGATGCCGTGTTTGGTCCAGCAATAAAGCCGCATCGAGATATGCGGCGCTGGCAAGCGCATTGGCGTCGGTGTAGATGCACCGATCGATGATCGTGAAAAACTCATCCCCGTCAGTGGTTGGCGGCTCATGGCGCAACCAATCTTCGCAACCGTAAAAAGCCCCATTCCCCGGGTCATAGAGCTTAGCGTCCAAGTATTGAATGATTTCCTCCGCCATGCGCCGATATTCGTCTCGCTGAGTAATGCGAAAAACCGTCAGGCAGTTGCTTAGCAGCCCGGCCTCTTCCAGGAGTAATTTCTCCCGATGCGGATGGCTCCAATCGGGGTTGGACGAAGTGCGAAAGTAGGCACCGCCTTGATGATCGTAGAGCTCCCCGGCGCGCATGCGTTCAAGCGTTAAGCACACCTGATCGAGGTACTGCCGATCGTCGGTCGCCTCATAGCGCGCCAGCAGAAAATCATTAACCTGCGGATGAATAAATTTCTGGCCGCGGTCGTAACCGCCATGGGTGCGGTCCGCCAGCGCCATCACGACGTCGGTGATGTGCGCTAAATTCGCTTTCAATTGTGCATCGACAAGTTGGCGCGCCTGCGCTTGTGACTGGTCGGCGATTTGCTCGTGGCCGCGCAACTCTTCTTTGCGCTGCTCGTAGGTCATGTACACGTCGATGAGCCACTCTTTGAACTGATCCGCCGGCATATAGTTGCCAGCGGCGAGCAACTGACCGTTGGGTGTCATGAACGCGATGGTCGGCCAACCGTTCAGATTGTAACGCGCGTCGACGTCGGGACGCTGCATATAATCGACGCGTAACGGAATGAAATAGGCATTGAGCAGCGCTATGACTTCGGTATCGGAGAAGGCCTGCTCATCCATGCGCTGGCAGAACCGGCACCAAAACGCCCCGAGAAAAAGCGCCACCGGTTTATCTTCCGTCCGCGCCAATGCAAACGCCTCGTCGCTCCACTCCCGCCACGGGATGATGTGGGCATCGTTCGGAAGCGGCGAGAACCGAATCATGGCGCGATTGTGAACCGAATTTACAGCGGCCACAAGTTGTGATCGAAGACGTACAATTGTTCTTATTTCCTCCGCGTCTCGGCAGACTGTATCGCAATTGTCATTTCGAGGCGAAGCCGAGAAATCTGTTCGTCGTATGTGGCTGAAATTGCAAGATCC
>DATLCH010000224.1:0-6919 GCA_035526465.1 Candidatus Limnocylindrales bacterium
ATAGTTTATAGAATGATCAACTTAGCCATTCACAATCTCTGCTGCGCAAGGTTCATACCAGCTGCGAATAACCAGGCTAAACTGCCGAGAAAAAAGCACTAATTTTTTTATCGGCGTCCCATCACAAATGACGACGCGAGGGCGATGTATGAGATACCCTACTTGGCCGTCTGCGCTGCAGGCCAATTTAACTCTGCGACAATGGCAAATTAAACTGCGTCGAGGGATATTTTTCGAATTGCTTTCCCGTTCGCGGCACCGTGCCGTCGAGCACCCAAGCGCGTAAAAAATCGACACAGAGTTTACTCGTGCAATTTGCTCGGAACGCTTGCCGGTGTGAAAGAAAATAGGTACTTTACCGTGCAACCGGAGCTTACTTGACGACCACCTATATTCTTAAAGAGTTAAGCGAACCGATTCGCGACAGCTCAGGGCTCGACTACCGCAAGGAGTTAAACGAGGCGCAGTATGAGGCGGCGACCGCTATCGAAGGGCCGCTGTTGATCATCGCCGGCGCGGGTACCGGTAAGACCCGCACGCTGGTCTATCGAGTCGCTCATCTCATCGATCAAGGCATCGATCCAAGGTCGATCCTGTTGATGACCTTCACCCGGCGTTCTGCGGAGGAAATGATCCGCCGGGCAAGCTTGTTGATGGACGGGCGGTGCAGCCAGATCGCCGGGGGAACGTTCCACTCGTTTGCTAATCTGGTGCTGCGCGTTCACGGTCGACATGTCAACCTCGCCTCGTCGTTCACCATCATGGACCGGCCCGACAGCGAGGACATCATCCAACTGATCCGCTGCGATATGGGGCTTAACACCAAAGAGAAACGCTTTCCGCGCAAACAGACCGTGGCAGAGATCTTGAGCATGTCGCTCAACAAGAAAATTCCGTTGGGCGATCTGCTCGAACTCGAATATCCCCATCTAGTCGAAGTGAATGAGGAGATTGGTGAGATCCAGCGGCGCTATGTCGATTACAAAAGAAGCAAATCATTGATCGATTACGACGATCTGTTGACCAAACTGCGCGACCTGCTGGCGGACCATCCTGACGTCCGCGCCCGGCTCTCCAACACCTATCGCTTTATCATGGTCGACGAATATCAGGACACCAATCACTTGCAGGCAGAGATCATTCGGCTCTTGGCCGCCACACACGACAACGTCGCGGTGGTCGGCGACGACGCTCAGAGTATTTATTCGTTTCGTGGCGCCAATTTTCGCAATATCATGGATTTCCCCAAACACTTTCCCGGCGCCCGGATCATAAAGCTGGAAGAGAACTATCGCAGCACCCAGCCGATCTTGAACCTGACCAATGAAATCATCAGCCGCGCCAAGGAAGGCTACGAAAAGCGCTTATTCACGCGCAAAAGCGTCGGCACCCGTCCCAAGCTCGTCCAAGCGGGCAGCGAACAGATGCAATCGCAGTTCGTTTGTCAAAAAGTTTTGGAGCTGCGCGAGCAAGGCGTACCGCTGTGGGACATCGCCGTTCTGTTCCGCTCGAGCTTTCACTCCTTCGATCTGGAAATAGAGTTAGCGCGTCATAATATTCCATTCGTCAAACGCGGCGGCTTTCAATTCATGGAAGCGGCCCACGTCAAAGACCTGCTGGCCCATTTGCGGATCATCGCCAATCCGCAAGACGCGGTATCCTGGAACCGCGTCCTAATGCTGCTCGAAGGCATCGGTCCCGGCGCTAGTCAGAAGATCATCAAATGGCTGCTTGACGGCGGCAGCGCCGTCGACCGGCTGCGCAGCTACAATGCCAAGGGCAAAATCGCCCAAGGGCTGAGAACGCTCGCGCAAGTCCTGGAGGAAGCCGGCCAGGTCGAACTGCCGGCCGAACAGGCGCAGTATTTAATGCAGTACTATCTGCCGATCCTGAAACAAAACTATCCCGACGATCATCCCAAGCGTCTAAGGGACATGGAACACTTCCAAGGCATGACCGAACGGTATCGCAGCCTGGAACGATTATTGAGCGATATGGCGTTGGAGCCGCCCAACGATAGCATTGGCGGCGTGCTGGCAGTGGATCCCGACGAAGGACCGCTGATTCTCTCGACGATCCACTCGGCCAAAGGATTGGAGTTCCATTCGGTATTCATCATCTGGGCTCTCGAAGGACGTTTTCCATCGCTCTACAACTCCAACTCTCAGGAAGATCTGGAAGAAGAGCGCCGCCTGCTCTATGTCGCCGCAACCCGCGCGAAACAGAATTTGTTTATTTCCTACCCCACTCGAGTGTTCGACAAAACCCTGCGCATGGTGTTGTCGCAACCGTCGCAGTTCATCGACGGCATGTCATCGCGAATGCTCGAGCCGGTCGCCCTCGTGCCCGAGGGATCTTATTGGAACTGGGAGAGTTGATGGTGCACTTCATGCATTACGTGGTGGTCTTCGTCAGCGGCGCGGTCCTGATGTCACTGGAGATCGCTGGCAGCCGGATTCTAGCGCCGAATTTCGGCAGTTCGATCTTTGTCTGGGGCAGCTTGATATCGGTGGTGATGACGGCGCTGAGCATCGGCTATTACTGGGGCGGCTGGCTGTCGGCGCGCGAGCCCTCCTACGGGAAACTCGCCATTCTCCTGGTGATCCCCGGCATCGTAATTTTCTTCCTGCCTTTCCTCTATCCAGCGATCAATGACTGGATCGCCAGTATCGATCTCGGCAATCGTTTGAGCCCGCTGTTCGCTTGCGGCGTGCTCTTCCTTGTGCCGGGAGTCTTTCTCGGCACCGTCTCACCGTATGTCATTCGGTTGGCAGCGACTAAATTGAGCACCGTCGGCAGCACCGCCGGCACGCTCTACGCGGTCTCCACAGCGGGCAGCATTTTCGGCACGCTCATTACCGCTTTTTATTTAATTCCGGTATTGGGCGTCAGCAATATTATTCATTCTTTGGGGGTAACACTGGTGGTTCTATCGTTAATTGTAGTACCTTTGCTGCGATTTCAACGTGCCGCCGTCTCGCGCGCTGTCACGGCGAGCTGGCTATTCCTGGGGTCGTTTGGTTACGTCAGCGTGGCATCGGCGCCGGTTGCATGGGCGAAAACCTTGTTGCAAAAAGACACCTTCTATCATCGCATACGCGTCGAAGAGGACGAAGAAGCGCGCTACATGTACTTCGATCGCACGCTGCAGAGCGCCATGAGCCTGAAAGATCCGACGGCGCTTCGGCTGGTCTATTCGCGCTACACGTCCATTGCCATGACGTTTCGTCCCGATGCCAAACGCATGCTGCTGATCGGTCTTGGCGGCGGTTCGATTCCTAAAAAGTTCAACAAGGAGTTTCCCAATCTCGTCATCGATGCCATTGATCTCGACCCGGAGGTAATCCGGATTGCCAAAGATCATTTCAACGTCGGCGAAAACAAGAATCTTCAGCTGCACGCTCAAGACGGCCGGTTATTCTTGGCGCGCACCCAGCACCAATACGACATCATTATGCTGGATGCCTACTTCACTGATTCGATGCCGTTTCATCTGGCCACTAAACAGTTCTTCGAGCTAGCACAGAAAAAACTCGCGCCTAACGGCCTAGTCGTCGCTAACCTTATCAGCGCGGTTACCGGCCCGTCGGGCAAGATCGCGCGTTCGTTCGTCCGCACCCAACGACAAGTCTTTCCGCAGACTTATATTTTTGCATCACGCCGGCCCGACAACGTCAGCCTGGACACGATCCAAAACGTCATCGTCGTCGCCACCCGAGACAAGCAGCGCGTCGACATCAAGGACATCGTCAAACGCGCCATGGCGCTTGATAAAGGTCTATTTCCCGATCCCGTCCAAGACCTCGCCGTCGCTTATTTCGATCGTCCCCTGCCCGAAGATGTACCGATTCTAACCGATGATTTTGCGCCGACGGACAATCTGCTCAATCCTTAGCGCGCTCGTCATCACCGGCTGCTCGCTCTTGCCACCGTCAGCACCGGAGCGCCTCGTCCGCGTCAAGGCGCTGGTGGACCAGCCGTTCAGAACCAGAAATCCCAGTTGGGACCGTGAGGCGCGCGGTCTGATAGAGGCTGCGTCGGACTACTATGAAGAGGAGTTCGGCATCCGGCTGATCACGCAAGCGGTCTCTGTCTGGCCGGAGGACGAAAGGGTGCCCTCTACGCCCACCCTGCTGGCGCGCTTGCAGAAACAATTTCCATTTGCGTCGGCCGATGGAAGCTATGACATCGTCATTGCTTTCACCGCCGAGAATGTCAGCCGCATCCTCACCGCCGGCCGGCCGCGTGTCGATCGCATCGGCAACTGCAGCCAAGGCCTGGCGCGTTATATTGTATTGCCGACCCGAAAAATTTTTCGCTACAGCGGACAGTCCGCGGATCTCGACCCCGACGTCATCACGTTGGTCCACGAGATCGGCCATATCTTCGGCGCCGAACATGTCGAGGACATCAACTCGATCATGAACGAAAACTTCGACTACCGCAGTCAATTCGACGCCAAGAACCGCACGATTATCAAAGCTAACCGCGCCTGCGCGTTTGCCAAATGAACAAATAGGCAATAGGCATTAGGCAACAGGCAATAGTCGAATCCGGAACTCGGATTTTTTTCTTGCTGTTGCCTAGTGCCTGATGCCTATTGCCTTATGTTGAGCAACATCCGCATAGTCATGGTTCGCCCGCGCGGCTCGGGCAATATCGGCTCGGTGGCGCGCGCAATGAAAAACTTCGGCGGCGCTGACTTGGCCATCGTCGGCACAGCGCGCACCCAGAGCTTTTGGGCCAAGGCAATGGCAGTGCACGGCCGCGACGTGCTCAGCGAAGCCAAATGCTACGATACCATTCGCGCCGCCATCGCCGACTGCACGCTGGTCGTTGGCACCACCTGCCGCGCCGGCCTCTATCGCGCCCATAGCCAATCGCCACGAGAAATCGCTCCGAGTATCGCCGCTGCCGCTAAACAGGGGAAAATTGCACTCATCTTCGGCCCCGAAGACCATGGCCTCAGCAACAAAGATCTCGAACACTGCCAGCTCTTAGTGGATATCCCGTCCCATCCTGACTATCGATCGCTCAATGTCGCACAAGCTGCGGTGGTGTGTTTGTACGAACTCTACGTTGCCACATTGACGACCCCCGCGGATGGCGCGATCCAACGCGCCGAGGCCGAGAGCATAGAGCGGCTATTCGATATCATGCGCCATGCGCTGCTCAAAATCGGCTTTCTCGACTCGGAAAATCCCGAACATATGCTGCTCGCCTTCCGGCGCATCTTTGGCCGTGCCGGCCTGGAAGACAAAGACGTGAGAATATTGACCGGCATGTTTCGCCAGATCGAATGGTATGCCAAGGAAGGCTGGAAAATCGTCGAACAAAAAGAAAAGCAGGGGATCAAGATCAAGTAGATCTATTCAGGGCGATGGCCGCAAAGAACGCAAAGTTCGCAAAGCCGGAGAGTTTTACAGCTGGTGAAATTCCCGTGATCTATACGACGGCTGAAATTGACAGTTCCAACAGGAGGACAAATGAATATCAGTGACTTCAATTTGAAGAAAACAGCTTTACTATTTTTCGACATTCTCAACGGCTATGTGCCCGCGCCTGCCCCCGGTCAGCCGCGGGTGTTAAAACCTTGGATAGAGAATGCCGTGAAGCTCAGCAAAGCCGGCCGCGCCGCCGGATTGCCGGTATTCTTTGCCAAGGGCAATCACCGGCCCGACAACGCCACCACCGCGCTGCTGCTCACCGACACCAACAACTCGCTCACACCCTGGCCCAATGGTGAAGTCACGAAAACCAAAATGCATGTCATCGCAGGAGACAAAAGCTCAGACGTGCTCGCCGACTTGGGGCCATTGCCGGACGACTACTACATCGTCAAGTATCGCTGGAGCGCTTTCTTCCAGACCTATCTCGATCTCGCGTTGCGCAGCCGCGGCATCGACACGCTCATCGTCTCGGGCGGTTCCACCGATGTCGGCGTCACCTCGACTTTGTATTCCGCCCGCGACCTGGACTATAACACCATCGTTATCAGCGACGCCTGCGGCACGTCGCACGATCAACGCGCGCATGACATGCTCATGGAGCTGGTCTTCCCGCGCATGTCACGCGTGCGCACAACGGATCAAGTGCTCGACATGGTGGCGAAGGCACGCAATTAGAATGACAAACTGTTCACCACGACGTGCGCCGTCAACAGAGGATGAAATCGCAAGGAACCTCACTGCACATGAATTTTTACCTTACTCGTCCTGCCGGCGCAGGCCGGCATCCAGGCGAGGAGGGATGGATACCGGCTTTCGCCGGTATGACGGAACCTCGGTCCATTTCATCGGCGAGATCTTCTCTGCACATGTATTTTCGAACGAGGCACGTACGACGCGAAGTTCGGAATGTTATTTTCCCAAGAACTTCGTGTTCTTCGCGTTTTCGTGGTGACATGCAATTTTTATTTGCAGCGTACCAATAACACTTTCATTGAAGGAGTCATCGATGACATCAAACGGCACCGCCCCCGTCGGCATCAGCAAGAACATCAAACAGATCGGTCGTATAGATCTGCCCGGCGGCGGCTCTGTCGTCGTCGAGAATGGCTACGCCTACGTCGGCCACATGGACCCGCCGCACGGCACGTCGATCATCGACGTTAGAGATGCAAAAAATCCCAAAATCGTAGCCCATCTTGAAATCGCTGAAGGACTGCACTCGCACAAGGTGCGCGTCAGCGGCGATATCATGCTGGTCAATTACGAGCGCTACAAAGCTAAAGAACAACTGCAATCCGGACTCAAGGTCTTCGACATCTCGGATAAATCAAAGCCGCGCGAAATCGCCATGTACAAAACTCCGGGGAAAGGCGTGCATCGCTTCACGTACGACGGCCGTTACGCCTACATTTCGCCGACCGTCGACGGCTATCAAGGCAACATCGCCATGATGCTCGATATGCAAAATC
>DATLCH010000238.1:0-6989 GCA_035526465.1 Candidatus Limnocylindrales bacterium
CGATTTCAATATGACCGAAAGAATGTTTCAGAGAAGTGCAAGAGGCACGCCTCAACTACGGATTCTAATCTCTAGCGGGCCTCGCTTTGTATCGAGCCCTCGCGCGCTAATTCGTCATCGATGACACGCACGAACCCGTCCAATGGTTGAGCGCCGATAATCTGCCGGCCATTAATAAAAAACGCCGGCGTGCCGTCAACGCCGATGCGGCTGCCCTCGGCCATATCTTCCTTGATCGCGGCTTGGTATTTTCCGCTGCTCAGGCAGGTTGCAAAAGTGCTAGTGTCGAGGCCCACTTCCTTGGCCAATTCCTTTAAGACGTCGGGATTCGAACTAGGCGGACTGGCAAACAGCTTGTCATGATAGGCCCAAAATTGTCCTTGCTCGTTGGCGCAGCGCGCCGCTTCGTGAGCTTTTATAGCTCCCGGATGCAGGCTCTCGATCGGGAAATCACGAAAGACAAGCTTTATGTTTTCACCGTAACGCGACTTAAGCTGCGCGAGCGTAGAAAGGACCCGTTGACAAAACGGACAGTGAAAGTCGGAGAACTCTACAATTGTCACAGGGGCGTTCGTGCCGCCCTTGAAGGGCGCCCCTTGCACCGACACTGCGATACGTTGGATCGGCGGCGCCTTGAGGTGGACCAAGACCTTGGCTCTTGCGCTGAGTGATTTAAGGAACTCTTCACGCTTGGTTGCCAGCTTTTGATTTTGTAAAAAAGCTCTGATCTGTTCGTGGACTTGTGCCTGCTCGCTCTTTATTTGCGCCTTATTATCCTCGTAGAACTTTTCGATCTCCTGCTCGGTGATCAGCCCGACCTTGCTCGTGACCTCGGCGTCTAGCAACACGGGCACCGTGAGGTTTCGCTTAGCTGCTTCATTTGCCAGCAGCTTTTCATTGATCAGTGCGTCAAGTTTCTGGCGTTTTAACTCGTAGATCTGCTCTTCGAGTTTGCTCAATTGCGCAGCAAGTGGCTTTTCGATTGCGTCGGAAGTGATGGCAAGGCCATCAACTTCCGCCAATATCTCACTGGCGCCGTGGACATTCTGCACCGACCCCTGTCCAGAAAGCACGAGCACAATCCAAATAGCCGGCACGCAAGAAAATCCCTGCTTCGGCTTTTTCCAATACGGCGAGGAACCGCGCTTGCGCAAATCAGGCATCATAGTTCGGCTGAATCTTGGCTGACAGAACAACTAATAATCTAGGATCTGTTGTAGCGCAGCGGCTCACGGCAAAAAAGAGCGAAGGTGTTTTCATCTTTTTCTGGGAACCATGTGCGAGTTTAGTATACAATCGCTGATTTTCGTTCACAGAGCAGGCATGATATTGGTAGCAGTGAAAGATGCGACTGTGGAATCGCTAATTCAACGATACGCCGGTCACCTTTGCAATGAGCGCAACATGTCGCCGCACACGTCGCGAAACTATCTAAGCGACTTGGCGCAGTTTCAAAAATTCCTGATCGAACGGGAGCTGGCGTTGAATAAGCACGGTAGGGTGGACGCAGGCAAAGTCGACATTCATATCGTGCGAGCGTATTTAGCCTCCTTGGCGGCGGATCGTAAGAAAAGTTCGATCGGCCGCAAGCTGGCGGTGTTAAAAGGCTTCTTTCGCTATTTGGTGACGACTAAACAACTCGCGAAGGATCCGTTGTTGTTGATCAACTCGCCGAAACAGGAAAAGCCCTTGCCCAAGTTTCTCACCGTCGATGATGTCTTTCATTTGCTCGAAGCGGGTAAACTTGAGAACGGTCTCGATCTGCGCGACCAGGCGGTGTTGGAAGTATTTTATTCCACGGGGATTCGCGTTAGCGAACTGGTTGGACTTGATTGGGCAGATATCGACAGGCAGCTGGGAATCATTCGCGTTGTCGGCAAAGGTTCTAAAGAGCGCATCGTGCCGATCGGCCTGGTGGCTTTGAAAGCTCTAGAATCCTATGCCGAAACGGTACGGCTCCGGTGGGCGGTGGTCTGCCGTGGCGAAACGCCGGTTTTCCTTAACCACCGTGGTCGGCGTATTACGACGCGCAGCGTCGCGCGCATTGTCGAGAAACACCTCAAACTTGCCGGCATTGAGGTCAAAATGGGCCCTCATGGCCTGCGTCATAGCTTCGCTACTCATTTACTGAACGGCGGCGCAGACCTGAGAGTGATCCAAGAGTTGCTCGGCCATGTCAGCCTATCGACGACGCAGCGCTATACCCATTTAGACTTGGATCAACTGACGGCAATTTACGACAAGGCGCACCCGCGAGCGTGAAGGAAAAGGCATGAGGCTCGAGGCGCGAGGCATGAGTAAGATGAAGACCGCTCCGAGTACTCTGACTCAAGCCTCGCGGCTCATGCCTCGCGCCAAGGAATTTTCAAATGTTTGAAGGAACGACAATTCTAGCGATCCGCCATGGCGGTAAAGTAGTCGTCGTCGGCGATGGTCAGGTAAGTTTGGGCCAGACCGTAATGAAACGCGGCGCGCGCAAGGTGCGCAAGTTGCATCACGACAAGGTGATCGCCGGTTTCGCGGGCGCGACTGCAGATGCGTTTACGCTGTTCGAAAAGTTTGAAGCCAAGCTCGAACAGTTTAACGGAAACCTCAAGCGTGCAGCGGTGGAGCTGGCCAAAGACTGGCGAACGGATCGGATTCTGCGGCGGCTGGAGGCATTGCTGATCATCGCCGACGTGACCGATCTGCTGGTGATCTCTGGTGCCGGCGATGTCATCGAACCCGATGACGGCGTGATCGCCATCGGATCGGGTGGCAACTATGCGCTGGCGGCGGCGCGCGTGCTAGTCAAGCACACTCAGCTCGACGCACGGGTGATTGCTGAAGAAGCAATGCGGGTTGCCGCCGGCATCTGCGTTTACACCAACGAGCAGCTGACCTTCGAAGAACTGCCCTAGTCGCTCGGCGCGCACGGCGACTCGCGTTCAAACTACGATTCCAATTCATGCCGGGATGACCTGTTACTGAGGCACCATTCACCTTGGCTTCTGGCAGGTAAATCATTGCATTTCCTGGCGGAATTGTTAGGAGTGTTTATTCCCATGAACGACGTTTCAAAATTGTCTGACGATGCCGGAACGGCACCGGCGCCGGTGATGACGCCGCGCGAGATTGTTTCCGAGCTTGACCGCTATATTGTCGGGCAAAAAGACGCTAAACGCGCCGTCGCCATTGCCTTGCGCAACCGCTGGCGGCGCCAATTGGTGCCGGAGGAATTGCGCGACGAGATCGCGCCGAAGAACATCATCATGATCGGCCCAACCGGGGTTGGCAAGACCGAAATATCCCGCCGCTTGGCGAAGCTCGCGCAGGCTCCATTCATCAAAGTAGAAGCCTCTAAATTTACTGAGGTCGGCTATGTCGGACGCGATGTCGAATCGATCATCCGCGACTTGACCGATCTGGCCATCAACATGGTCAAAGAGGAGGAGAAGCAGAAAGTCGAGATTCGGGCACGCGAAGTGGCTGAGGAGCGCGTACTGGATTTGCTGTTACCCGCCGGCACGCCGGTCGACGGCGAAGCGATCGACGCCGCCCGTCTGCAAGGCACTCGAGATAAGCTCAAGAAGATGCTGCGCGACGGCAAGATGGACGACCGCTTCGTCGAGATCGAAATTTCGCAGTCGGTGATGCCAATGATCGAGGTGCTGACGCCGCAGGGGATGGAAGGCATGGAGTTCAATCTCAAAGACATGTTCTCCAACATGATGCCGAAAAAAACCAAGAAAAAGACGGCCAAGATACCTGAGGCGCTAGAGATTCTGACCCAGGAGGAAGCGGCGAAGCTGGTCGACATGGATAAGGTTACCGGGGAGGCAACCCGGCGCGTCGAGCAGTCCGGTATCGTTTTTCTCGACGAGATCGACAAGATCGCCGGGCGCGAGTCGGTGCACGGACCGGATGTCTCCCGTCAGGGCGTGCAGCGCGACCTGTTGCCCATAGTCGAAGGCTGTACCGTCAACACCAAATACGGCATGGTCCGTACCGATCACATTTTGTTTGTCGCTTCCGGCGCCTTTCACACGGCTAAGCCGTCGGACTTGATTCCTGAGTTCCAGGGGCGTTTCCCAATTCGCGTGGAGCTCAGTTCTCTCGGTAAGTCCGACTTTGTGCGCATCCTCACCGAACCGAAAAACGCGCTGATAAAACAGTATGAAGCGCTGCTCGAAACCGAAGGCGTGCATCTCAAGTTCGCCGACGATGCGATACAAGAGATCGCCGCCATTGCTGCCGACGTCAACGAACGTATGGAAAATATTGGCGCGCGCCGGCTACATACGATTCTTGAAAGACTTCTTGACGAAGTCTCGTTTGCCGCGCCGGAAATGCACGGTCAGGAGATCGCTATTGACGCCGCCTACGTGCGCGAACGGCTGACACCGATCTTGCAGAGCGAAGATTTGTCGCGCTACATCCTCTAAATTACGGACCCGAGATGGACGACTTTATCGGCAAGGCCGAGGTGTTGATGGAGGCGCTGCCATATTTTCAGCGCTTTTACGGCAAGACCTTCGTCATAAAATATGGCGGCCACGCCATGGAGAATGAGGAGCTCAAAGCGAGCTTCGCCCAAGATATCGTCCTGCTCAAGTACGTCGGCATTAATCCCGTGGTGGTTCATGGTGGTGGTCCACAAATCGATGCCGTGCTCGTGAAGATGGGCGTCAAGAGCCACTATGTACGCGGCATGCGCGTCACCGATCAGGAGACGCTCGATATCGTCGAGATGGTTCTAGTCGGCAAGGTGAACAAAGAGATCGTCAACCTGATCAACCAACATGGCGGAATGGCGGTGGGGTTGAGCGGTAAGGACGGCGGGCTGATTCTTGCTAAAAAGATGAATGTCACCGTCGCTTCGCCCAATGGCGAATCGCCCGAGATCATCGATATTGGCATGGTCGGCGAAATCATCGGCATTAATCCGCTGGTGATCGAGTCCCTCGATCAAAATAAGTTTATCCCGGTGATCGCGCCGGTCGGGGTCGGCAAGAAGGGCGAGACCTACAATATAAATGCCGATTTAGTTGCCGGCGAGATCGCCGAGGCGTTGCACGCGGAAAAATTCTTGCTCATGACCGACGTCGAAGGGGTTAAAGACAAGAAGGGCGCCCTGATGAGCACGCTCACCGAGAAGCAGGCGCGCAAGATGATCCAGGACGGCGTAGTCGGCTCTGGGATGATTCCCAAAGTCGAGTGTTGCATTAACGCGCTCAAAGGCGGCGTCGAAAAAACCCATATTATCGACGGCCGGGTAAAGCACGCGGTGCTTCTGGAAATTTTTACCAAGCAAGGCATCGGCACCGAGGTCGTGAGAAAGTAAATGAAGAATAGAGACGTGGCTGCGCTGACCGACAAGTTCATTGCCGGGACCTATGCGCGCACGCCGCTGGCGCTGGTTAAGGGCCGCGGTGTCAAGGTCTGGGACGCCGACGGCAAAGAGTATCTCGACTTTCTCGCCGGCATCGCGGTCAATAGTTTCGGTCATTGCCATCCAGCGATCGTCAAGGCGATCAAACAGCAAGCGCAAGTTCTGATGCATGTGTCGAACCTTTACCACATGCAGCCGCACGCGGAGCTCGCCCGGGAACTGTGCCGAAATTCGTTTGCCGACCGAGTATTCTTCTGTAACAGCGGTGCCGAGGCCAACGAAGCAGCTTTCAAGCTGGCGCGCCGTTACGGGCAGGAAAAGCTCGGCGGCAAGTACGAGATTATCTCGACGCACAACTCGTTTCACGGCCGCACGCTGGCGACCCTCACGGCGACGGGCCAGGAAAAGGTTCGCGCAGGCTACGATCCGTTGCCCCTTGGCTTTCGCCAGGTGCCGTTCAACAAGCTTGAGGCGATGGAAGCGGCCATCGACGAAAAGAAAACCGTGGCGATTTTAATCGAGCCGATCCAGGCGGAGGGCGGCGTCAACGTACCGCACGAGACTTACATGTTGGGCCTGCGCGAGATCTGCGATCAACGACGTATTCTGCTGATTTTTGACGAGGTGCAGACCGGCATGGGCCGCACGGGAAAGCTTTTCGGGTATGAAAACTTCGGGGTCAAACCCGATATTATGACCCTGGCCAAGGCGCTGGGCGGCGGTTTGCCGCTAGGTGCCATGTTGGCGCGCGAAGACGTCGCGAGCAGCTTTAATCCGGGAAGTCATGCATCGACATTCGGCGGCAATCCAGTCTCGTGCGCTGCTGGAGTGGCGGTTATGCAGCTGCTCAAGAGCGGCGTCCTCAAGAACTGTGTGCAAATGGGCAAATACTTCGTCAAAGGTCTGGAGGCACTAAAAAAACGATTCCCTTTTATTCGCGAGATTCGTGGCAAGGGCTTGCTCATAGGCGTCGAGCTTGAGATTGACGGCAGCAAAATCGTCGAATCTTGCATGCTCGAGGGGTTGCTGATGAATTGCACCGCGGCAAAAGTGCTCCGCTTCGTACCGCCCCTGACGATCAAGAAAAATGAAATCGATCGCGGCTTAGCGAGCCTAGAAAAAGTGCTGGCTCGCCAATAGTTCAATTTACCGGTTCATGAAGAAGCGCGATCTACTTAGTTTCGACGGCATGACCCGGCGAGAGTTTGACGGGCTTTTACAGCTCGCCGGCGAACTCAAGCGCAAACAAAAGCGCGGCATCGCTCATCGGCTCTTGGCCGGCAAAGGCATGGCGTTGGTGTTTGAGAAGCCGAGTCTGCGTACGCGCTCGACCTTTGCTGTAGGCATGACGCAATTGGGGGGCAGCTCGGTCTATTTAGGTCCATCGGAGGTTGGCTTGGGTACGCGGGAAAGCCCGGCAGACTGCGCGCGAAATCTCGACCGATGGTTCGATCTCGTCACAGTGCGCACCTTCGCGCATAAAATTATCGAAGAAATGGCGAAGTACTCTTCGGTACCGGTGATCAACGCGCTCACTGATACCTATCACCCTTGTCAGGTGTTAGCCGACTGTCAAACATTGATTGAACACAAGGGCCGGTTAGACGGTTTGAAAATT
>DATLCH010000268.1:0-6623 GCA_035526465.1 Candidatus Limnocylindrales bacterium
CTCGATATTACGAACGACGTCCATGCCCTCGATCACCCGGCCGAAAACCGCATAGCCGAACTCCGCCGCCGCGGTGCTGCGGTGATTCAAGAAGTCGTTATTCTTTACATTGATGAAAAATTGCGAGGTCGCGCTGTCGACCACATTGGTACGCGCCATGGCGACGGTACCGACGTCGTTTTTCAAGCCGTTGGCCGCTTCGTTCTTGATCGGTGCGCCGTTTCTCTTTTCCTTCATCGCGGGATCCATGCCGCCGCCTTGGACCATGAACCCGGGAATGACGCGGTGAAAGATCAAACCGTCGTAGTGACCAGCACTGACGTAATCGACAAAGTTTTTGGTGGTGATCGGCGCCTTTACCGCGTCTAATTCGATGCGGATATCGCCCATGCTTGTTGACATCAATACTACCGGGTTCTTATTAGCCATCGTTGCCTCCGAAAAAGTATTCACCAAGCCTAACATGTCGCGCCGAGGACTTATAGCCCTAGCGCTTGCAGGCACGCGAGTTGGTGGAAATCTGGTCAGCGGTGCGCTATGGGTGAGCAATCAATTAAAAGGATTGAACGATATCGAAAGGAGCATTTATGGCTAGCAATAGACAAATCGAGGGCATTTTGATGCCGATGCCTGTGGCGTTCAAACACGACGGCGCCATCGATCACAAAGCGACCGACGCGATTATCGATTTTTATTTGGATGCCGGTGTGCATGGATTTTTTCCGTTGGGAACCCATGGCCAAGGCATGGTTATGGAAATCGATGAGCGCAAGAAGGTTGCCGAGCAGATCGTCAACCGTGTCAGGGGGCGTGTGCCCGTGGTCATGCATATCGGCACGGCAAACACCCTTTCATCGGTCGAGCTGGCCAAGCACGCCGTGGGTTTAGGCGTCGATGCCGTTGGCGTCGTGCCGCCGTATTATTATCCCCACGACGATTGGGAAGTGTATGCCCACTACAAAGCCATCGCCCAATCCGTGCCCGGCACGCCGATGTTCATCTATGACAACACGGAAACCACGTGGGTCGAAATCACGCCAGCCAAGGCCAACAAGATTATCGAAGCGATCGCACCCAATCCTTTGGCCGGTATCAAAGTGTCCTTTATCGCCTATGACAAACTGCTCGGATACGTCTATCAGCTGCCGAAAACCACCGGTGTCTTCCCCGGCGGCATTTTTTCGCTATACAGCGGATATTCCGTCGGTGTGCGCGGCGCGATCCACCCGCCATCTACGCCCTTCCCGGAATCCTGCGTCAGGATGTATGAAGCGCTCAAAGCCGACGATCTCAAGGCGGCGCGCACGGAACATGATCTGCTCACCCGACTCATGCAGGTGGTCGGCAAATATCTGCGCAGCCACGGCCGCGGTGTTTTTTGTGAACTGATGAAGCTGCGCGGACTTCCGGTGGAACGCTTCCCGCGCTGGGAAACTCCGCCGTTCAGCGAGAAAGACAAAGCTGAATTGAAGGAAGGCCTGGAAAAAGCCGGGTTTAAGGCCTAACCCGACAAGGTTAATGTTTATGTCTAGCGAGTTAAAACCCCTGGAATTAGAAATCGGCAAAAAGCTTTCGCCCAGTGAGGCGAAAGCTTTCACCGACGCTATCAAACAACGCATGTACGCGCTGTGGGATAAAAAGATTTTCGGCGGTGCTTTCATGCGCGATCTCGAATCCGGCAAGCTGCCCTTCGAGACACTCAAGTTATTCTGGCGCAACTGGTACAGCTACCCGGTGGAGGTGAACAATTTTCACCTGATTATTTATCAGCGCCACCAGGGCATCTTCGCGCGCCATCGCGACCTCTTGGCGCCTTATGTCGGAAAAATTAGCGATGAGTTGGTTAATCCGAAAATTCCCGGCCACATCGAAGTGCTGATCAAACAGGGCGAGCAGTTCGGCGTGTCCCTCGACGAGATGATCAACTGCCCGGTCTACGCCGAGTGCCGTGCTTTGACCGAATTCGCGCGTGGTCTGGTTTACGAAGGCAGCATGATCGAATGGTGGGCGCGCTCGCTGAATGAAGAGATGTTTGGCCATTGGGCCAAGCGCTGGCGTGAAGCGCTCCTCGGCAAATACCGCGTCAAGGAAGCCGACCTGCATTATTTCGCAGTCCACGAGGAAGCCGACCTGCACGAGCATCTGGATGGCCTTATGGCTCATGGCGAAGTGGCACGGCAGATCTTTGAACGACTGTTGCAGGACGGCAACACTTGGTATCGCCCGGGCTGGGGACCGGAGTACTGCTGCCTCACCAATGCCGAATGCGTCGCCATGTTTCACGACGGCATCTACAAGCACGCGCAGGAACTGGGACACTTTTAAATAATGGAAAATGGAGAATTGATAATGGAGAACGGAAGAGTAAGGGACCGTGCGATTGTCCGAAAATCAATTATCCATTATCCACTTTCAATTTTCCAATCTTAGCCATGCCGATCAACGATTTACGTGAGTTTATCGACGTCGCCCGCAAGCTCGGCGAAGTGAAAGATATTCATGGCGCCCATTGGGAGCTCGAGATTGGCGCGTTGACAGAATTGTTCGCATTCAAAGAACCTTCACCGCTCGTGCTCTTCGATCAAGTCCCCGGCTATGCGCCAAACTTTCGTATTGCGTCGAATCTGATCAACACGCCGTCGCGTTCGAGCTTGACTGTTGGCATGCCGCCCGGTGCCCGCCCCATCGAACTCATCGCTAAATGGAAAGAGTTGCTCAAAGGCGTAAAGCCCGTGCCGCCGCGGGTAGTCAACAGCGGCCCAATACTTGAGAACGTGAAATCCGGCGCCGACGTCGACATGACGATTTTTCCGACGCCGCACTGGCATGAGCTTGACGGCGGCCGCTACATCGGCACCGCCGACTGTGTCATCACCGGCGAACCCGAAGAAGGCGGTTGGGTCAACGTTGGTATTTATCGGGTGCAGATCCACGACAAGAACACTTTAGGTCTTTATGTTTCCCCGGGACACCATGCGCGGATCATGCGCGAGAAATACTGGGAGAAAGGCAAGAGCTGTCCGGTGGTCGTCACCTTCGGCCAGGATCCGCTGCTATTTTTAGTTGCCGGTCAGTCGATGCCGTACGGCTTGTCCGAGTTGGATTATTATGGCGGCTTGCGCGGCGCGCCGATCGATGTGATTCGCGGCGAACTCACCGGTCTGCCAATACCCGCCCATGCCGAGATCGCCATCGAAGGCGAAGTGCCGCCGCCCCAGGAACAAATGCAAATGGAAGGACCGTTTGGTGAATGGCCCGGGTACTACGCCCACGGCGCTGCCAAGGAACCGGTCATCCGGGTCAAACGAGTTTATTACCGCAACGATCCGATTCTCTGCGGCGCGCCGCCGTTGAAACCGCCCTTCGTTACATTCGGTGTGCCGATCGGCGCCGCGGCGATCTGGAATTATTTGGAAAAAGCCGATGTGCCCGACATCAAAGGCGTCTGGTGCGCCATCGGCAGCTCAGCAGCCGCCGGCGGAGCGCCGTTTATCATCGTTTCAGTAAAGCAGCGTTATCACGGTCACGCGCAACAGGCCGGCCTGGCTGCGCTAGCCTCTCGCGGCGGCAACTATCACGGCCGCTTCGTCATCGTCGTCGATGATGACATCGATCCATCGGATATGAAGGACGTTATCTGGGCGGTGTCGACGCGTTGCGATCCCAAAACCGCCATCAGTATCATCGACGGTTGCTGGAGCACGTCGCTCGATCCGGCGATGCACCCGGACCAGCGCGATGCCGGCAACTTCGTCAATAGCCGTGCTGTCATCAATGCCTGCCGGCCGTATGCATGGCGCGACCGCTTTCCGCCGGTCAATGCCTTGAGTCCGGAACTCAAGCGTACGATCAGCGAAAAGTGGCGCAAAGAATTAGCCTGAGCTGGCTAAAGTCGCGGCACCGGCCAATTGCCTCTCTGCCATTAGCGTGGCACCGTAAGCGTTATGGAATTACTCGTGGATCTGTTTCATCGCATCTACGATGTCGAGTCGCTGGTTCGCGTCGGCGGGCTCATCGGTCTCACGGCAATCGTTTTTTGTGAAACCGGTTTGTTGATTGGCTTTTTTCTGCCGGGTGATTCGTTATTAGTGACAGCAGGCCTGTTTGCCGCGCGCGGCGACCTTCATGTCGGCTCGCTTTTAATTAGCTTAAGTCTCGCCGCTATTCTTGGTGACACATTGGGTTACAATATTGGCGCGCGTGCCGGCCCTAAACTCTTCAATCGTCCGGACTCCTGGCTCTTCAATCGCAAACATCTGCTGACGACCAAGGAATTCTACGAGCGCCACGGACCGTTCACCATCGTCATAGCCCGTTTTGTACCGATTATCAGAACTTTTGCGCCGGTCGTTGCCGGCGTCGGCGCCATGGCTTACAAACGCTTCGTTGTCTACAACGTAGTTGGCGGCATCGGTTGGGTGTTGTCGATGATCCTGGGCGGCTATTTTCTCGGCCAACTCGTTCCTAACATTCACAAGAACATCGACAAGGTTATTCTCGTCGTGATCTTCCTTTCGCTGCTGCCGATTTTCATCAAGTATTTCAAAGACCGAAATAAACGGGTTAGCTGAACGCTGCGCCGGTCACTGCATTTGCAGCCGCACACGTACATCGATTAAGAAGAATATTTGGCGGACGACCCATCGAGTGTGGACTCGGCGGCACTTTCAGCGCCAAGGAGTTGAAATGATCAACGGCTACAAAATCTTTGACGCCGATGCCCATGTCATGATGAGCCCGCAGATGTGGCAAGATTTGCCCAAGGAATTTACCGCGCGCCGACCGCGGCCGCTGGAGATCGCCGATAGTGCAGGAGCTGGAATCCGCCGCACCGGCTGGCTCATCGAAGGACGTATGGAACCGCACGCCTATGGTCCGGGCGCTCAAGGGGCAAACACGCCGACCACGGTAATGCCGGAGTTTGGCGCCGCGCCAGCCACCATTGGATCACTCGATTTGTCGCAACCAGACAAGCGGTTGCGCGATCTCGACGGCCTCGGCATCGACGCCCAACTGCTCTTCCCTTCGAGTCTTTATGCCTGCATGGGCAGTGATCCATTTTTCGAAGCGGCGATGTTCCGCGCCTATAACCGCTATGCCGGTCGTCAATGTAAAGCCGATGCGAAACGCTTGAAGTGGGCCGGCTTATTACCCTTGCGCGATAACCGTGAAGCCATTGAAGCGCTCCGTGAAATGCAGGAACTGGGTGCCAGCGCTGCCGTCGTCTTCGGAACGGTCGGCGAGCGATTGCTATCGCACAAAAGTTTCACGCCGATTTGGGATGAATTTGCCCGCACCGGCCTGCCGTTGTGCGTGCACATGGGACGCAGTTACCCGCCCTTCGACCAATTGGTGGAAAGTAGACTCGAGGCTCACGTCATCGCCATGGGCATGCCGGCACAACTGGGTTTCGTCGCCGTCGTCGCTCAGGGGATGCTCGACCGCTACGAAAATCTAAAAGTTGCTTTTCTCGAGTTTGGCGCCGAATGGTTGTTCTACGTCGTCGGCCGATTGGCACACTATCTGCCGAGCTATCGCCGAGACCCTACGGTACAGTCCATGGGCCGACTACCGGAAAAAGCCATCGAAGAGTATCTTAAGTCCGGCCGCTTCTTCATTGCCCCCGAAGCAGACGATCCGTTGCTGGTACAAGAAATCGCGCTGGTCGGCGCGGAGCATATTTTATACTCATCGGATTACCCGCATGGCGAAGGTCGCGATAACGCGGCGCACGAGATTTTGCAACGGCAGGATCTGACCGACGCGCAGAAGCGGAGTATCCTGTACGACAACACAGTTCGGTTTTGTGGCGAACCCTAACTCACCATCGAAGGATGATTGAAATCCGAACAGCAGGTGGATTGAGAAAACATCTGTCATGCCGGCGCACGCCGGCATCCAGGGTCTATTTCGCTTCGCCCCTAAGAAGCCTGGATTCCGGCTTGCGCCGGAATGACGGAAGGACAAAACACTCCCAGTCGGTGCATTCAGAACACCTCGACTTACTGTCTTAACTTACCTTCGGCGCGCAGCTCTTGTTGGGCTATTTTTAGAATGCGGTCGTTGATGACGCGATCTACGGTAAAGTTTTTCTCAACCAGTCCGGTGCGGATATCTTCGTCGAGCATCTGCTGGATGCCCGGCACCGCGATCGACAGACCGCTGGTGAGCCCGGGCGAGTAAAGATCCCAAGCGGCGCTGACGATGTCCGGTTCGCCCTGCATGCCGGCATCGTAGCCGGCTTTGACGGCTTCGCGTTTGTTGAACTTCGCGAGTTGCATGCCTTGAATATAGGCTTTGAGCACACGCTTGCTGGTGTCGGGATACTTATCCAGGACTTCGTTGCGCGTAACGATTATATTTTGCGGGATTCCCAGCGACTCGTTCATATTGCTGATGACAGCATAACCGGAACGGATGAGGCGGACCGCGTCCTCGGTGGAAAATGGCGCTGCCGCGATAATCCCCTTCTCGATTGCCGCGGCGCGCAATACCGTACCGCCGATGGCGCGCAGCACGACGTCCTTATCGGGGTTGATGTTGTTCTTCTTGAGAAAGGCTTTGACGGCGAATTCCGAATAGGTGCCGGCGCCGGTGATACCGATCGGCTTGCCGCGCAAATC
>DATLCH010000275.1:0-3108 GCA_035526465.1 Candidatus Limnocylindrales bacterium
CCCTGCGCAAGTTGAACATCGACCCGGAAAAAGACACCCGGATCATCACCGCCGGCGGCAATCCGGAAAGGTTCGCGGCGCTGACCAAAGGAGTGATCAATTTTACGATCATGCCCGAGCCGTTTGTCCGGCAAGCCCTACAGATGGGCTTTCGTCACCTGTTCGACATAGGCTCGTTGAAAATACCGTTCTGGTGGAATGCCGTGTTGACGCGGGAAGCGATTGTCAAAGCCAAACGGCCGCTGCTGTTGAAATTCACCCGGGCAATGATTGAAGCAACTCACTTCAACAAGACCAACAAGGAAGAAGCCAAAGCGATTTGGGGCAAGTACCTGCGCATCACCGACTCAGAAGCTCTCGAACGCGCTTGGCAAACCTATACCGCAGCCTACCCCGACAACCTGCTGCCGACGCCCGATGGCGTAAAGACCCTGCTCGACGACATCGCGCCGCGCGAACCGAAAGCCGCGAATGCCGATGCACGCCGCTTTGTCGACCCATCCTTGGTGCAAGAAGTCGAAGCCACCGGATTCGTTAAACAGCTCTATAAAAGATAGGGCGCAGAACCGGGCCTATTAGAGGTTCAAATAGTTCAAAACGTTCAAACAGTTCAATAGTTGTCGGACAGGAACGTTTTGCGACTCCTGTCCCCCGTTTTGAACGAGTTGAACGTTTTGAACGCGTTAAATTCACCTACGCGTACCGCGACATCGTCTGCGGCCGGTACTCATCCGGCGCCTTGGTAAGAACTAGCTTCGGCTCGATACCGTAGAGCCGGCGGGCGTTGCCGCCGAGCATTTTCACGCGGGCGCTTTGCGGCACTTTGTATCTGTCCATCTGGTCGATTGCTTCCCAGACATCCGAAGCATCGAGATGAGGCATATCGGACGACCACAGGGCGATGTTCTCGAACAGATCCCATAACCGCAGCGTGATCATTTCGTCGCTTTCGAAAGCAATGAAGCATTGTTTATAAAAAACCTCGTGCGGATCGCCGATCTTTTCGCCGATGTGCTTGTAGAGATCGAGGTACGTCTCGGCTTTTTCCAACACCAGCGGCAGCCAGCTGGAGTTGGATTCCAGTATCGCCACTTTGAGGCGGGGAAATTTTTCCAACCAGCCGGTCATCAATACGACACCGGTCCAGGTCATCGCCTCGGCCATAAAACCAAAAGCGGCATCGCCTGCCTGCTTGGACCCCATGATCTGCATGATGTTCGCGACGAACTGCCCCGGTGAGTAGACTAAAATGTCTTCGTCGGAGAATAGCCGCTTGCGATTGGCACCCATGCGCTTGTCGAGTTCCGCTGACATCGCCTCACCGCGCGAGGGAAACGTGTGCATACCCAACACAACGCCGAGTTCCTCGAACTCGCGCCATAGCGGGTCGTATTCCGGAAACGTCGGATACTTACCCTGGGCGATGATCGGCCGCACCAATGCGGTTTTGCAGCCGCGTTTGGCGACTCGGCGCAACTCTTCGATGGCGAAATCGACATTCTGCGTTGGCAATACGGCGGCGGGAAAAAGCCGCTCCTTGTCGGCGCTGCAGTAGTCGTAAGCCCAATCGTTATAGGCGCGCGCGCAGATGTAAGCCGCCTCGGCGTTTTCCACCAGCGGCAGGTAAACGAATGTCGATGGGAAAATCATTACCTGATCGATACCGGAAGCATCCATATCTTTGAGCCGCGCATGAGGATCGCGGGCGCTTCGGTTCCGGCCAATCGTCTCGTCCCAGTCTTTAGTGCCGGGCTGAGTCGCTCCGATGATCTTCTTCGTCAAGCCCGGATGCCAAGTCTCACCGGGATATTTCCACTTATCGGGATCGCGAAAGCTGATCCGTGAGTTACGCACCAAAAACAACCGATCCGCGTCCCGATAAAAATGCGTCTTGGCGAAATCGCGGTTATGCTGCGGAATATACTTATCCCAAATCTCCGGTGGCTCGTAAATATGGCTATCGCAATCGAACACCGGAAAGTCTTTGGTTCTACCCTGAGCGCTGTAAGCCATACTCCCCTCCGTTATCTTTGTTCTCTCCTGCGTAAACTTCGTGTCGTACTTAAGAACATACATGCGCAAGTGCGATCGGGGCGACGAATTGCCATAACGATTCGCTCATACCGGTGAAGGCCGATATCTATCCCCTTCCTCGCCTGGATGCCGGCCTTCGCCGGCATGACGAAGCGGGGAACGGGCGTGCAGGGGATTGCAATTCACACTCTGTAGACAAGCGTAAGTTATTGGCATTTCGCGGTGACCGCTATTTCTCAATTCTCGCGCAGAAACTCGCGCATCATGCCGTGCACCTGTTCCGGTTCGGTGTAGAAATAGCTGTGCCGCGCCCCGGGCAATACGATCAACTTGGCGTTGGGGATTCCCTTAGCCAAGACATCGGCGCCGCTGCGGTGCGACATATCGCTGACGACGAAGTGGTCGTCGTCCCCGACAAAAATCAGAGTCGGCACCGTGATATCTTTCAACCGTCCACTGCTGTCATGCTCCTGGCGCGCCAGCACATGGCGGAAGTAAAACTCCACCGGGCACAGGTTGGCCATGCGCACCTGGAGATATTTTCGATGTCGTTTATGTGATTGCGCGCGTACTCTTCGGTCCAGCCGACAACGATCGTGTGATCGCGGACATATTTTACGTAACCCCATTCGGCCATTTCCTTGGCGATGCGCAAAGGAATGCCGCGATCGCCCGGATGAGCTGCGCCGCTGGACGCGAGAATCAACTTGCTTACCTTGCGCGGATGATCGAGGGCGAGCAGTTGAGCCACCCGCCCACCCATGGAGTGACCGCAAACGACGGCGCCGTCGAGACCGAGGTGATCGAGCACAGCAACGGCATCCTCGGCAAACATCGCGGTGCTATATCTCTCGGACGGTTTGCCGGACAAGCCGGTGCCGCGATAATCCAGCGTCACGACGCAATGATCCGAGGAAAACTCCGGGGTCTGATAAAGGTTCCACACGGCGCCGTCACAGGCAGTCTCGCTCAAAAATAAAAACGGCTTCCCCTTGCCGGTCGCCTCGTAGTAGATATTCGTTCCATCGCGGGCTTTCACATAAGGCATGGATCGTCTCCTCTCGGGTAGCCATA
>DATLCH010000277.1:0-3108 GCA_035526465.1 Candidatus Limnocylindrales bacterium
GGGTAAACGATGTAGTTGATTTTGCGCCCTTGCGTGAGGCGCAGGCCGTTGTGAAGCTACGCTAAGCCCGAGCTGTCTACGGATCCACCGAAACGAATACGGCAGGATTTAAACAAGCGAATGGTGCTTCTCACTCGGCGACTTTGCGCGGCAGGTACTTCTTAGCCAAAAGCCGAACGGCGATCAGAGCGATACCGGAAAGCAGCAGCTGCACAGGCGTGGGGCTGAAATCGGCCAGCACCCTTTTGCTGTGATTGGCGGGTTGAACGCATGCGGCGTCGACGCAACGCGAGTCGACACGGGCGAGTTGCACGTCCTCAGTGAAGCCAAAACCAGGTGATAGAAACAGCATTAACGTTATAAAGAAAATTCTCATGGTGTGATGCTTAAAACACTTCTTTCAAGTTGCGGAATTGTTGAGAATTACTAGCAACTCAGATGCCCATTGCAAGCAACGAGAGACAATTTTTTAGAATAAAGCGCTCGTCGTGAATTCCAGTGACAAAAACGACACCATCGGTGCCTAATTGCTCGTCCGATGGACAGCCTGAAGTTTTTCATCTACCAATTCGTCACGCTCGGGTCCGGGCTCAAGCGCCTCATGAGTAAATGCTGCGAGATAAAACGGGCGAATTGTACATGCAGCGTTTTGAGATAGCTTTGACTGGGTTATAAAAAGTCCCTGATGATTCGCACTTTCAAAACATACGGACCGAATAACCAGCAGAGATTTTGAAATGTTGATCAACGACTTTTGACAGGGTATCCCTAGGCAATGACGAAAGTGCAATCCTTACGCGATGCAATTTCCAGCCATGTTCGTGATGGCATGTCGATCGCGCTCGGCTGTGGACTGGAGTCGCTCATTCCGTTTGCCGCGAGCCACGAAATTATCCGTCACCATCGCAAAAATTTGACGTTAATCGGACCGATCTCCGATATGCAATTCGATCAGCTCATCGGTGCTGGGTGCGTTCGCAAAATTCAAGCGTCTTGGGTGGGCAATGTCGCTGCGGGGCTTGGTCACAACTTTCGCCGCGCCGCTGAGCTTGGCGAGCCGGTACCGCTGGAAATCGAGGAGCATTCTAACTTTACCATCGGTCTAGCGCTTCAGGCAGCCGCGATGGGCCTGCCATTTTTGCCGACACGATCGATCAAGGGCAGCGACATCTCCAGAGAAGCGCACTTCGAGACCGTCCAGTGTCCATTTACCGGCGAACAATTGCTCGCGGTGCGCGCCATTCGCCCTGACCTCGCCATATTGCACGTTCAACGAGCAGACGATCAAGGCAATGCACAAATCTGGGGCAATTTCGGTGTCATGCGCGAGGCGGCCATGGCCGCCGAAAAGGTTATCCTGACCTGTGAAGAACTCGTCGATCACGCGCTGATACTCAGCGATCCAAATCGTAATGTTATCCCGGGTTTCGTCGTCACTAGCGTCGTGCACCAGCCCAACGGTTCCTTTCCTTCACCGGTTCAAGGATTTGCCCGACGCGATGACGCATTTTATTTCGAGTACCACCAGGCGACACGCACAGTCCCAGGGACCGACACCTGGTTAACTAAATATGTTTATACGATCCGGGATCACGAAGAGTTTCTCGAGGCGTTGGGCGAAGATCGTCGGGAAGCTTTGCGGCCGGAGGGCGATCTATTTGCGCCCGCGGTTAGCTTCAATTACTAATCTTAGGAGCAATTTTTAGGAGGCAATCATGAAAACCGTACCGACAGCAAAAATTTCTCAGGAGGGTTGCGATATCATCGTCAACGCAGCCATCGAGAAGGCGAAGGAACTCAAACAAATCGGTAGCATCTGCGTAGTCGATGCCGGCGCGCACCTGATGGCGTTCAAACGTATGACCAATGGCCGAACGCACAATACTCTGATCGCCCAGGCCAAAGCGCGCTGCGCCGCCTTGACGACAGCCGCAACAGGCAAAACCGGCCGCGACGGCAGCGAAATCCCCGATCACCAGGTGTTGGCGCAAACCCTCGCGGTCGGCCCAGGCTATTTCATAAGCATCGAAGGCGGCTTGCCGATTACTGTCGACGGACAGTGCATTGGCGGTGTCGGCTTTAGCGGCGCACCGGCAGCCGTCGACCGGCAAATCGTCCAAGCCGGCATTGACGCGTTCAATAAAGCTTAGACTAATTTTGCGTCGCGGATGACCCTTTACTCGAAATCTAAACGTGCAGCGCAAATCTGCTGACAAATGAACTACACACTGCGCGAACTCATGGTTGTCGCCGCCGCCCGGGAAATCCACGATGGCGACAAAGTTTTTGTCGGTATGCGTTTGCCGCTGCTGGGTTTCGCGGTCGCCAAGGAAACCCACGCCCCCAACGCCATCGGTATTTTTGAGAACGGCGTGATTCGCGACTGGCCCGCGCTGGAGTCGATCTTTACGATGAGCGATCCGCCCAATATCGCCCGCGCGCTCTGCTGCGGCGGTTTAACCGATGTCATGTATTTGCTGCAGAGCGGGCGAGTGGATCTGGGATTTATCGGCGGTGCCGAAATCGATCGTTACGGCAACTTGAACACGCACTGGGTGGAAGAGAACGGCAAACGGACGCGCCTGCCGGGCAGCGGCGGTGCCGCCGACATTGCAGTGATGGCCAAGCGTAGCATTATTATTATGAACCACGAGCGGCGCCGCTTCGTCGACAAAGTCCATTACATCACCTCGCCAGGCTTTGGTACCGGCGGCGATTGGCGATCGCGTCAAGGAATTTCTGGGGGCGGTCCGAGCCGGGCTATTACCAGCCTGGGAGTGTTTTGCTTCGACCCAGAGACGCACGAGATGATCCTGGCTTCGAGTCATCCAGGCATTGCCATCGTCGATATCAAGAAGGAGACCGGTTGGCCGCTCCGGGTCGCGGCCGATATTCTAGAAACAGCACCACCGAGCGCGGCTGAACTTAGCGCGGTACGGAAATACGACCCAAAACGTGTTTGGACCGCGTAACCGTCCGGGGCGAAAACCTAGGCAGCGGTCCTTCCGCCGCCACCGCAATCGCGGAGAGCAGCGGAAAACACCAACCACATAGCTATTGTTCGAGCTTGGCAGAATTGATGGTGACCGGCTGCATCGGTACGTCCTG
>DATLCH010000283.1:0-4127 GCA_035526465.1 Candidatus Limnocylindrales bacterium
GGCGCCGATCATGTCGATTTACCACGCAAGATTCCTGCGCTACCTGCAAAGCCGCGACCTGATTAGCGGCGAGGAGCCGCGAATATTTTGTTTCGCCGGCGACGGCGAGATGGATGAACCGGAATCTTCCGGTGCCTTGACTTTGGCGTCACGGGAGAACCTAGACAACTTGGTTTGGATCGTTAACTGCAACCTCCAACGCCTCGATGGTCCCGTGCGCGGCAACGGCAAAATCATTCAAGAACTCGAAGCGTTATTTCGCGGCGCCGGCTGGAATGTCATCAAGGTCATCTGGGGCTCAGACTGGGACGACCTGCTCGCCAAGGACGATAAGGGCCTGTTGCGCAAGCGCATGGAAGAAGCCGTCGACGGCGATTACCAGAAATATTCAGTGGAGCCCGGTAGCTACACGAGAAAACATTTTTTCGGCAAGTATCCCGAACTGCTCGAGATGGTCAATCACATGACCGACGATCAGATCCACAAGCTCCTGCGCGGTGGCCATGATCCGATGAAGGTGTATGCCGCCTATAAAGCCGCCGTGGAGCACAGAGGCGCGCCCACCGTGATCTTGGCAAAAACCGTCAAAGGTTATGGACTCGGCGAAGCCGGCGAAGGCCGCAACATTACGCACCAGCAAAAAAAGCTCAACGAACGAGAGCTGCGTGAGTTTCGTACACGCTTCGATATTCCGCTGCCGGATGAAGAAGTTGTCGAGACGCCCTTTTATCGTCCGCCGCTCGATAGCCCGGAGACGCAATATTTGTTGGAGCGGCGCAAGAAACTGAACGGATTCGTTCCGGAGCGCAGAGTTCGCGCCAAACCGTTAGACGTTCCCGCCGATTCCGAGTACACCGAGTTCTACAAAGGCAGCGGCGCCCACGCGATGTCGACGACCATGGCAGCGGTCCGGTTGCTTACCAAGCTTCTTCGTCATGAGGGAATAGGCAAGCGTATCGTGCCGATTATTCCCGACGAAGCGCGCACTTTCGGCATGGATTCGTTATTTCGTCAGATCGGGATCTATTCCCCAAAAGGCCAGCTCTACGAACCGGTCGACAGCGAGACGCTACTTTTTTACAACGAAGTGAAAGACGGTCAGATTATCGAAGAAGGAATCACCGAAGCCGGCGCCATGTCTTCGTTCATAGCAGCCGGCACCGCCTACGCCAATCTCGGCGTCAATATGATTCCCTTTTACTTTTATTATTCAATGTTCGGCTTCCAGCGTATCGGCGATTTAATTTGGGCCGCTGCCGACAACAAGAGCAAAGGCTTTTTGCTTGGCGCGACCGCGGGCCGGACTACTTTGAACGGCGAAGGGCTGCAGCATCAAGATGGGCATAGCCATCTGCTGGCGAGCACGGTCCCGACGCTGCTTACCTACGACGCCGCTTTCGCGTATGAGATAGCCGTGATCATCAAAGATGGCATGCGCCGGCTTTACGCCGAAGGTGAAGAAAGTTTTTACTATCTGACGCTCTATAACGAGAGCTACGAGATGCCGGCAATGCCGGAAGGCGCCGAAGAAGGCATCCTCAAAGGCTTATACAAAGTGAAGCCCGCCACCAAGGGAAAAAAATATAAAGCCCATCTATTCGGGAGCGGGCCGATTTTGCGTGAAGCCTTGCGCGCGCAAGAAGTGCTGGCCGAACAATTCGACGTCAGCGCCGATGTTTGGAGTGCGACGAGTTATAAGCTCTTGCGCGGCGATGCCCTGCGCACCAAACGCTGGAATATGCTCCATCCGACGGCAGCACCGAAACAATCCTATCTCGAATCGATTTTGCAGAACGAAGAAGGCGTGTTTGTTGCGGTGTCCGATTACATGAAGATGGTACCTGATCAAATTGCCCCCTGGGTGCCCGGCGGGCTAATGACTTTGGGCACCGACGGCTTCGGACGCAGCGACACCCGCGCCAACCTCCGACGATTTTTCGAAGTGGACGCCGAATTGGCGGTGCTCGCGACACTTTATGCACTGAACCAAAAAGAGGCCTTTCCAGCCAAAGTCGTCGAGGACGCAATCCGTAAGCTCGGCATCGATCCGGAAAAGTCCTTCCCCTTTTACCGCTAAACAATCCCCATCACATTTACAGCAGCGGCACATTCTTCATGGACGTAAAACTTCCCCAACTCGCAGAAGGCGTAGAGGGCGGCACGGTGGTCAGCATCCTGGTCAGCGAAGGCCAGACAATCGAAAAGGGCCAGGCTTTCATGGAGCTGGAAACCCAAAAAGCCGTAGGGTCGATTCCAGCGCCGAGTGCCGGCGTCGTCACCAAAATTCATGTCACCCAAGGCATGGAAGTGAGCGTCGGTCAGATGCTCATCTCCATGGATACCCCGGGCGCTAAAGCACCCGCACCTGCAGCTCCCCGCCAAGCAGATAAAAGCGTTGAAGCAAGTGTCACTCCGGCTCCGGAACGGTCAAGTGAATCGGTGCCGAACTTCGCCCACGCAGCGTCTGCTACACCGGTTGGCGACTATCGCTATGAATCGAAGAGCGGAATGGCACCGCCGGCGTCACCGGCAATTCGCAAACTGGCCCGGGACCTCGACATCGACCTGACCAGGGTTCGCGGAAGCGAAGCTGGCGGACGCATCACTTTAGCCGACCTCCGGGGTTATGTTCAAAAACTCCAACAGCTAGCCTTTCAAGCCACGCCGACAGCGGCCGCTGCGCCAGCGCCGGCTGCAAATCCAGTGGAAGCCATCGATTTCGCCAAGTGGGGACCGATTCGACGCGAGAAAATGTCTCCCCTACGGCGAACGGTGAGCCGGCGCATGGTCGAGTCTTGGACTTCGATTCCCAAGATCAATCAATTTGCCGATGCCGACGTTAGCGCACTGCTTGCCCTGCGCAAAAAATATGCGCCGGCATACGAGAAAAATGGTGCGCATCTTACTTTGACGTCGTTTATTTTATTTATTCTCGGGCGCGCGCTCAGGAAGCATTCCCGCGCTAACGCGAGCATGGACGAACAATCGCTGGAAATAGTCTATAAGGACTACTGTCACATCGGCGTGGCCGTCGACACCGAGGCGGGGTTGATCGTCCCGGTGCTGCGCGACGCCGACAAAAAGAATCTGCTTCAACTCTCGTCGGATCTGAATGCCCTGACCGAGAAGACCCGCCAACGAAAGATCGCCATCGAAGAACTACAAGGCGGCAGCTTCACAATTTCCAATCAAGGCAGCATCGGCGGCAGCCACTTTACACCGATCATCTACGCGCCGCAGGTGGCCATTTTGGGCATCGGTCAAGGGCAACCCAAGCCGGTCGCAGTCGAGGGCAAGATCGCCATCCGCACCATCCTGCCACTCTGTCTGGCGTATGATCATCGAGTGCTCGACGGTGCCGACGCCGTGCGCTTCCTGAAAGATGTTATCGCCGGCCTGGAATCTTTCGACGAAGGCGACATCAAATTGAAATAGATTGAAGCGCTATGGAACCGATCACGACCGAAATTTTGGTGTTAGGCGCCGGCCCGGGCGGCTACGCCGCGGCGTTTTACGCTGCCGACAAAGGTAAAAAAGTGGCGCTCGTAGAACAGAGCCCCCGGCTTGGCGGAATTTGTTTGAACGTCGGCTGTATTCCCTCGAAAGCCTTACTCCACGCTACGGAAATCCTACGCGAGAGCAAAGAATCCGCCGCTCGCGGCATTGCCTTGGGTGAAGCGCAAATCAATCTCGAGAAGTTGCGAAGTTGGAAGACAGGCATTCTCGACAAGCTCGGCCAAGGCATCAAAACCCTCGCCGAACAACGCAAGGTCCAGGTCATCCATGGCCGCGGTCACTTCGAGGACTCGCAGACCCTGCGGGTGGAAACCCCGGAAGGACAAAAGTTTATCCGCTATGAAAAGGCGATCATCGCCGTCGGCTCCAAGCCGGCCATGCCCAACGCTTTCGATCTCGGCAATCCAAGAGTCATGACCTCGACCGGAGCCTTGGAGATCCCCGACATTCCGGAAAATCTACTGGTTGTCGGCGGCGGTTATATCGGCATGGAGCTCGGCACAGTCTACGCCGCACTGGGCAGTCACGTCGTCGTCCTGGAAGCGCTACCGTCGATTCTTGCCGGCGTCGACGCTGATCTTGTCAGGCCTGTGACACGCGCGGCCCAGAAG
>DATLCH010000155.1:0-5737 GCA_035526465.1 Candidatus Limnocylindrales bacterium
AAAGGCCGCTTGAATCTGTTCTTGCCACAGCAGGATTGGCGCCAAGAGCCGTTCAGCAATCATTTGCATTGCCCGCACTGCGATATTTCCTACCGCGATCCGGTGCCGAACATATTTTCATTCAATAGCCCATTGGGTGCCTGTGAAACTTGCAAAGGCTTCGGCCGGGTCATCGATATCGATCTCGATTTGGTGATTCCCGATCCGGGAAAGTCCCTCGCCGAGGGTGCCATCAAACCGTGGATCAACCGCAAGCGCCGGACCAAACGGCTGATTGATTATTGTGAGCGCAAGAAAATTCCGACCAAAAAACCCTGGGCCGCACTGACCGACGCCCAACGCCAACTGGTCGTCGATGGGGACGGCGAATACCGCGGCATTCGCGGCTGGTTTCGCCGCTTGGAGCGGCGCAGCTACCGCATGCACGTACGGGTGTTGCTGGCGCGCTATCGCGCCTATTTGCTCTGTCCGGAATGTAATGGCACCCGGCTCAAAGTCGATGCGCTTAATTATCGCATAGACGGCAAAGACATCGCCGAAATCAATGCCATGAACGTCGGCGTTGCCCACGCATTCTTTACTGACCTGAAACCGGCGGGCGCCCTCGATCATGTCGCAAGCCTTATCCTTGACGAGATTCGCCGCCGCACCGGCTATCTGGTTGGTGTCGGTTTGGAGTATCTCACCCTCGACCGCCAATCGCGTACGCTTTCCGGCGGCGAACTGGAACGGGTCGATCTCACCACCGCCATCGGCTCATCGCTGGTCAACACTCTTTACGTCCTTGACGAGCCGTCCATCGGTCTACATCCGCGCGACAGTCGCCGTTTGGTGGAAATCCTCCACCGGCTGCGCGCCAACCAGAACACCGTGGTGATTGTCGAGCATGATCCCGAGATCATCAAAGAATGTGACTATATTCTTGATCTCGGCCCCAAGGCCGGCGAGCAAGGCGGCAAGGTTATGTTCGCCGGCACCTACGACGAGTTGTTGAAGGATGAAAACTCGCTCACCGCGGCTTACTTAAGCCAGCGCAAATCGATTCCGATGCCGGCACGCCGGCGCAAACCGGTCCTGCAGCGATTGCTCAAAATCGAACGCGCCTGTGCAAACAATCTAAAGAACATCGATATTGAAATTCCCCTGGGAATGCTCGTGTGCATCACCGGCGTCTCCGGCTCGGGTAAGTCGAGCTTGGTCGACGAAGTGCTGACGCGCAATTTGAAAAAGCTTAAAGAAGCGCCCAGCGCCAACGTTACCGACTGCGCCGCCATAAAAGGAATCGAGAAAATTTCCGAAGTCGTGTTGGTCGATCAGTCACCGGTCGGCACCACGCCGCGATCGAACCCGGCGACTTATATGAAAGCCTTCGACGGCATTCGCAAGTTGTTCGCGGGCGCCGAACTGGCGCGCCTGCGCGGCTACACGCCGTCGACTTTTTCTTTCAATGTCGAGGGCGGGCGGTGCGAAACTTGCCGCGGCGAAGGCTTTGAAAAAGTCGAGATGCAGTTTCTTTCCGACGTTTACACTTCCTGTGCCGAGTGTCACGGTAGCCGCTTCCGCGAAGAAGTCCTCCAAGTCAGCTACCGCGGCAAAAGCATTCGTCAGGTGCTTGATCTGACTGTCATCGATGCCTTGGATTTTTTCAAAGACAGCAACGACATCAAAAATGCCCTCGAACCGCTGCGCGCCGTGGGGTTAGACTACGTTCGACTTGGCCAGCCCGTGACGACGCTCTCCGGCGGTGAATCGCAGCGTTTGAAACTCGCCGCTCACATGGCTCGTGCAAAAAAGGCCGGCACGCTGTTTATTTTTGACGAACCGACTACCGGCCTGCATTTTCATGATATCGAGCGTCTGCTCTGGGCGTTCAACGAACTGATCGAGCAGGGTCACTCGGTCGTAGTTATCGAGCATAACTTGGAAGTAATCAAATGCGCCGACCATATTATCGACCTCGGCCCCGAGGGCGGCGACAAAGGCGGCGAGATCGTCGCGACCGGAACGCCGGCACAGATCGCCGCCGTGGAGCGTTCATACACGGGCCTGTATCTGAGGCCATATTTGACCCAATCGGCGTCGCCGTTCGCGCCCTTATTGAAAAAAGACGTCTCGGCAAGGTCTGTATTGCCGACAAATATTGACGATCATTCGATCACCGTCGTCGGTGCCAAAGAACATAACCTAAAAAACATCAGCGTGAATATTCCGCGCGATCGTTTTATCGTCTTCACCGGACTCAGCGGCTCGGGCAAGTCGTCGCTGGCGTTCGACATTGTTTATGCCGAGGGACAACGGCGCTATTTGGACAGCCTGTCAGCCTACGCGCGCCAGTTTTTGGAAGTGATGGCCCGACCCAACGTCGACTATGTCGCGGGCATTCCGCCTACGGTCGCCATTGAGCAGCGCTTGAGCCAGGGCGGGCGCAAATCAACAGTCGCCACGGTCACCGAAATCTATCACTACCTGCGTCTACTCTACGCCAAAATCGGCAAACAGCACTGCGTCAACTGCGGCCGCCCGATTCATTCGTTGACGCGCAGTCAAATCCTCGATCGCACCTCGCGTTCCTACCGCGGCAAAGATGTCATGGTACTAAGCCCACTCGTGCGCGGCCGCAAAGGGTTTCACAAGGAAGTCATCGCCGGCGCAGTCAAATTGGGCTACCGGCGCGCCCGCATCGACGGCAAGCTCGTCGACCTGCGCGCTCCCGAGTTGGTCGGCGGCTTGGAGCGTTTCAAAGAGCACAACGTCGATATCGTCATCGGCAAAGCCAAGGCCGGCGGCCACGAAGTCGAAGCAATGGTCGATCAGGGATTGCGCTTAGGCAACGGCGTTATTCATCTAATATCGAACCGCGGCGAGCAAATTTTCAATCAACGACTCTTCTGTCTCGGTTGCGGCATCGGCTATGAACCCCTCGATCCGCGGCTATTTTCTTTTAATAGTCAGCAGGGCGCCTGCAAGGACTGCGGCGGTATGGGCTTTACGTATGACTTCGATCCGCAGTTGATCTTTGCCGATCCGCGCCGGTCGGTGAAGCATGCCCTCGCCGGCATTAGCACCGGCTCATCGGTCAATGGCTCCGAGATCGAGCGCGCCATGCAGCGGTTATTGAAAGAGATGGCCGAGGATTACGAGATCGATATTGCTATACCTTTCGCTAAACAGACCAAGCAAGTTCAGGAAGAAATTGTTGTCGGCGGCAAGGGACGCGGTGCCTTTGTCGGCCTGGTGCCCTACTTGAAAGAACTCGCCCACGCCGGCGATGAAAATTGCGCCAACCAACTCGACGAACTGATGACCGAAGTGCCCTGTAATGCCTGCCAGGGCCGGCGCTTGAATCCACGCGCGCAAGCGGTCAAGGTCGCCGGCACGACCATTTGGGAAGTCGCCAGCTACTCCGTCGACGAGGCGCGTGGCTATTTCGCCAAGCTCGATCTCGATCACTCTGATGATGCCACCGCCGCACGCGACCGCGCGGTGTCGGATAAAGTGCTTAAAGAGATTCAACAGCGTTTGAATTTTCTTGCGGAAGTCGGTCTCCCGTATCTAACCCTCGATCGCCGCGCCGACACGCTTTCCGGCGGCGAGGCTCAACGCATCCGGTTGGCGGCGCAGTTGGGCTCCAACCTGCGCGGCGTCTGCTACATCCTGGATGAACCGACTATCGGTCTGCATCCGCGCGACAACGATATGCTGCTGAAGACTTTGCGTCGCCTCGAACAGCTCGGCAACAGCGTGCTGGTCGTCGAACATGACGAAGCGACCATTCAAGCGGCCGATCTGATCATCGATTTGGGTCCCGGCGCGGGTATCCACGGCGGCAACGTCGTATCCATCGGCACACCGGCGGAAATCAGAGTCAATCCCGATTCCCCCACGGGTGCCTACCTGCGCTCGGAGCGCAAACGTCTCGGACCCGACCGTGACTTGAAAGTCTCACAGTGGCTCGCGATTCGCGGCGCGAAGGCGCATAACCTGCAAAACCTCGATGTGAACATTCCGCTCGGAATGTGGAGTTGCATCACGGGTATATCCGGCTCGGGCAAAAGCACGCTGGTGCGGGAAGTACTGTACAAAGGCGTCAAGTTATTGCTCGGCCAATTTGCCGGCCGGCCGGGGCAACATAAGGAAATAATCGGCTGGAAAGCGCTCGAGCGGATCGTTGAGGTCGATCAAACCCCGATCGGCAAAACGCCGCGCTCGGTCCCGGTATCTTACATCGGTGTATTAGACGAGATCCGCAAGCTCTATGCCCTGGCGCCGGAAGCGCGTCTACGCGGTTATACCGCCAGTCGTTTTTCCTTCAACGTCAAAGGCGGCCGTTGCGAGGATTGCTCCGGCCAGGGCAAGATTCGCAAGGAGATGAGTTTCTTGCCGGATGTCTTCATCGACTGCGAAACTTGCAATGGCCAGCGATTCAATGAGGAGACTCTCAGCATTCGTTACAATGAGAAAAATATCTTCGACGTGTTTTGCATGACCGTTGAAGAGGCGGTGCCGTTCTTCCGAGCCTTCCCGAAGATTGCCCGACCATTGAAAGTCCTCGACGACATTGGCATGGGTTACATCAATCTCGGCCAAGCCAGCAACACGTTATCCGGCGGCGAAGCCCAACGCATCAAGCTCGCCTATGAACTCGGCAAGGAATCCCGCGGCAGGACGCTTTACGTCTTGGACGAGCCCACCACCGGGTTGCATTTCCTCGACGTGGAAAAATTGATCCATATCCTGCATCGACTGGTCGAGATGGGTAATACCGTCGTCACCATCGAGCATAACCTGGACATAGTCAAAGAAGCTGACTATATCGTGGACTTGGGCCCCGAGGGTGGAGCACAAGGTGGTCAACTGATTGCGTGTGGCACACCGAGGGAGGTCATCAAGGCCGCCAAGCGCTCGCACACCGCTCGTTTTCTGCGCGAATATTTGAACGGCAGCATCGCGCCAGCGGCAAAGAAACCCTTGCGAATCCGCGCGACCGTTTAAAAATGGCCGGACGACTCTTCAGCATGCTCGGCCATGGCTTGCGCTTGCGCTGTCCGCGCTGCGGTGTTGGCCGACTTTACGAAAAACCGTTCCGGATGCACGATCACTGCTCGCGGTGCACGCTAAAATTCGAACGCGAACAGGGCTACTTCATCGGCGCCATCTACATCAACTACATCGCCACGGTAGCCATCGCTGTTCCCGGCTTTTTTCTTCTCGACGCCTTCACCCATGCTACGATCAATCAACAACTAGCTCTCTGGATTCCTTTCGCCTTAGTCTTTCCGCTACTTTTCTTCCATCACTCGAGAAGCTTGTGGCTCGTGTTCGATCACTTATTCAATCCGGAAAAGCAGCTCTTCCGCGTTCCGCCGAAGAAGACACCCAATGACTAAAGTCTTTGCGCGTGATGATTCTGCTCCTGACAACGCACCGCTCTCAATGCCCACTCGCACAACTCATCAGCGTCCTCGATAATCTCCACGGGGACTTGATAATAACTCTTGAGTGTCTGCTTGGCGTTGGGACGGAAAGCTTTCATCTTGTGCTTGCGATAGGCTCCAACCGTACCCTCGTCGATCTTGAAAAATAGTTTACCCTTGTGAACGATCCCGAAAAAGATGTCGTCTCGATACAACCCATAGCCGCCGAACATGCGCCGTGCTTCGATCTCTTCAAGATCGCGCAGTTGATCGACAACGAAGTCCTTAAACGATTCAACCTTCCGATTCATGTCCGAAACCTT
>DATLCH010000009.1:0-4223 GCA_035526465.1 Candidatus Limnocylindrales bacterium
CGCGAAACTTAGTGCCACCACGGTGGCGATCGGGAATGGCGCGCCGGCGAACGTAAAGCCGTCGACATACAAATAATCGACGGCGCCGCCGATACTCAGAAACACAATGATAAAGAACCCGATCAGCGCAGCGCTGCAGCGCTGATTATGGGTCTGGCGTTGCGCGAAATCGATCAACGGTTTGGATAGCGCCGCTTATCGCGGCAGCGACAGATTGACTTTCGGCAGCGCCGTCTCCGCATCGGCCACCAAAAAAAACTCACTCGGTTGGAACTTGAAGAAACTAGCGATCAGATTGCCGGGGAACACCTGCTGTTTGGTGTTATATTGAGTCACTAAATCATTGTAGTACTGGCGTGCAAAAGCGATCTGGTTTTCAGAAGTGGCCAATTCTTCCTGCAGATCGAGGACGTTTTTGTTGGATTTCAAGTCGGGATAGCTTTCCATCAGCGCAAAAACTTTGCCGAGGGATTCGTTCAACGCGCCCTCCGCTTCGGCGCTTTGCTTGACGCCTCTCGAGACCATCGCTTTGCCGCGCGCATCGATGACTCTTTGCAACGTGTCTTGTTCGAACTGCATGTAACCTTTGACGGTTTCCACGAGATTAGGAATCAAATCGTAACGCCGCTTCAATTGGACGTTGATTTGATGCCAGGCGTTTTGCACGCGCAAGCGCAGCGCGGTCAAATTATTATAGACCGAAATGATCCAGATACCGGTGACAAATACGATGCCCCAGATAATGAAGATCATGCTTATCGCACCTTTCTCCAATCATCGCGAATGAGAATTTCTTTTGTCACGTCGCGCACCCGCGCGACTCCCGTCATCACCAGCACGCGCTGCATCTCTTCGGCCAATATATTAAACACCCGCTCGACACCGGGAACGCCGAAAGCGCCGACACCCCAAGCTACCGGACGGCCGATCAGCACGGCTTTAGCGCCCAAAGCCAGAGCTTTGACGATATCGCCGCCGCTGCGAATGCCGCTATCGAGGAGCACCGGAACTTTGCCGCCGACGGCGTCGACGACTTCCGGGAGAGCTTCCAACGCCGAGCGGTTAAAATCCAGAATGCGTCCGCCGTGATTGGAAACCACCAGCGCGTCCGCGCCGGAACTTACCGCCACCCGCGCATCGTCCGCGCCCATTATGCCTTTTACGACCACTGGGAGCTTGACGATCGTTTTCATCCATTCGATGTCTTTGGGCGTCGACTTGTGACCTTTGCGCGGCTTGCCGTCCTTGGTCGACAGCGGCACCTCGTCGCCGATCTTAACTGGCTTGACCGTATCCATGGTGATGCCCACAGCGGCGAAACCCAAGTCCTCGGCGGTTTTAGCGTATTCTTCGACCTCTGGTTTGCCACGGTTCATGTAAGCCATGAACACCAGCGGTGATTTATCGGCGCCACGCCAGTTGTGTAAGTTAAACTTGGCCGCCTGGCTGACAAACATCATGGCGCCGGCACGATCCGTCCCCTCGGCTACCTCGCGTTCGGCATCCTTGCCAAACAGGATGAAACTACCCACGGGCGCCGTAATCGCGGGGATCGGCAGGGTCTTGCCGAACAGCTCGATGGAAATATCCGGATCGCTGACATCGTGGAAAATCTTCTGACGAAATAACCATTGCTGGAACGCCCGCGGGTTGCGATAAAACGTCGACTTGGTTTCCGCCGCTCCATTGAAATGCTTCCATGCTTCCGCCGGCGCCTTCTGACGCATAATCCCGCGCAGATCGCGCAATCCCATTTGCTCCAACGGCTTTTCTGTCATGAATTTCCCGCCTTGCTGTTTAGCTGAATATTATAAACCGCTTGGGGCCATTTCTCTGCGGTAATTCGGTAGAGGGTGGCCGTCGGTCACGTTCGATACTTGCCCCGGTGGAGGCAGTGTCGCAATGGGCAATTGGCGCATCTGTCATCCCGAGGGGCGCAACGAGTGATCTCGTGTGCACGCAGATTTGAGAGCCCTCGGTGTCGCCTCGGAATCGCAGTTACAACGCATTACCCGGCGAAGTGGATGCAAGAAAAGTTGAAATCAATTGGTCGTCGCGAGCTCCCAGCAATTGCTGCCGGGATCGCGGAAGCAAAAGGACGTACCATCGTCAGTTTCTTTAAGATCGAATAATTCGCGCACGGGCAGAGTCTTGCCTGGATCGCTAAATTCTCGATAAGCCGCTTTTACCTCGTCCCGTGACGCAACCGTTAGCGTATTGCGAAAGTTCGGCGAGAACACCGGTGCATTTTGCCGGAGCGCGCAGACCACGAAGGTCTTAGTTGTCGGATGCTTGATATAAATTACGTGATCGCTGAATCGATGAACATCCAAGCCCAAAACATCGGCGTAGAAATTCTTGCTTACCTCCAAGTCGGTCGCCACCAGGGTACCATGCGTGAAGCCCTGCGGCACGTAACCACGGCCGGGGAATCGCTCTTCCGGCAACAACTGATCCCAGTGCGCCGTCTTCACGGCGCCGAAGCGTTCCGCCGTCGTCTGTTTACGGTTAAAAGCCTCATAGCACTCGATCTCCCAGCCATTGGTGCCTGGTTCGACGAAGTAGCAGGAATAAGAGCCATGACTCCACGTCGGCTTACCGATGGCGCCAAGTTTGTACTCCGCCTTGTGCGCGATCAAGTAATCGTAAGCGCGGTCGACCTCTTCGGGGCTGACTACACGCACGCCCCAGTGATTATGCATCGGTTTCGGCGGCGCGTCCGGCCCGGCTTCATGTACTACCAACTGCCACTGTGTATTGGGATGTTTGAGTGTCGCCTCACCGGGCTTCTCTGATATTTTCTCAAATGCCAGCAGCTCAGTCAGGACTTTTAAAGACTCTTGCAAATTGCGGCACTCCATGTGAGTCGCCGCCAATGCGGTGGTGTGAATCATAGCCGATCTCCTAAGTAAGCTCGCGTGAATTATCCAAGCGGCGTCACTGGCGAAAACTTACAGCCCGCCTGCAGGGCTGTCAAACTCGCCAATTCGTCTTGACACAAAGATACCTTTTCCTTACATTCGCCGAGCCTTTGCCGCCCGGGGGTAACCATGCAGAAGATCGAAATGAGAATTCTCGCTCTTGTCATTTTGAGCCTGCAATTACATCTCCCAGTCATGGTCGAGGCCCAGGAAAATTTTTACGCGGGAAAAACCATCCGCATCATCGTCGGCACCTCGGCGGGAGGTGGTTTCGACACCTACACGCGGACCATTGCGCGCCATTTCGGTAAACATATACGGGGACAGCCGTCGATCCAGGTTGAAAACATGGCCGGCGCTGGCCATCTGATCGCCGCCAATCATATGTATAAAGTCGCCAAGCCTGACGGACTGACCATCGGGCACTTTCATGGCGGCTGGTTTCTTTACCAATTATTCAAACGGCCGGGCATCGAATTTGATGCTGTCAAGTTTGAATTTCTAGGCTCGCCGATCAAAGAAAGCCGCGCCTGTGCATTTACCAAAGCCAGCGGTATCACCAGCGTCGAAAGGTGGCTTGCGGCAAAATCCCCGGTCAAAGTCGGCGGCATCGGCGGTGGCGCACCGGATGATATAGCAAACATGCTAGCCGCCACCACGGCATTACCGATCCAGCTGGTGGCCGGTTATAAAGGCACGTCCGAGATCCGCCTTGCCGCCGAGAGTGGCGAGCTCGCCGGTGGGTGCTGGACCTGGGATTCAATTCGCTCGACGTGGAGTAAAGCAATTCAATCGGGCGAAGCAATCGTCGTTCTTCAAGCCGTCTCAAAACCTCACCCCGAACTGCCCAACGTGCCGTTGGCGCAAAGTTTGGCCAAGACGGAGGAAGCGCGTCAACTGATGCAAGCCGGCATCCAGGATCCGGCAGATTACTACCGACCCTATGTCGCGCCGCCGCGCACCCCCAAAGCGCGCGTCGAGACACTGCGCCGGGCCTTTGAGGCGACCATGAAAGATCCGGAGTTCTTAGCCGATGCGCAGAAGGCCAAACTCGATATCGAGCCGATCACGGGTAGTGAAATGGAAATCATCGTCGGCAAACTCTTCAACTTGAGCCCGGCGACCGCAGCTAAGTTGAACAACATTCTCGGTGCCAAGTAGATTATCAGCGCGGGCGCGTCGTCTAAATCTCAGGAGGTTCGCATCGATGAAATCCAAAATTACCGCACTGATTATGGTGCTAGTGAGTGCGATCGGAGCGGCGTCTGCGTTCGCTCAAAGTAATTTTTACGAAGGCAGAAC
>DATLCH010000160.1:0-10472 GCA_035526465.1 Candidatus Limnocylindrales bacterium
CAGGGAGCAATGACGGCTGCCAGAAAAATCACATCGGCGCCCTGGACCGCTTCTTTTACATCATAGCCGCTGTGCAAGGGATGTGTGCGCGGAATATTGATTACTCCGGTGCTGCGGCTTTCGACCACCGAGCAGCCGAGCAGTTCGGCAATTTCTACCAGCAGGTTGACGCTCTTGGTCGTCTTGCCGGCATCTTCGGCGACGATGACCGGATTCTGTGCGCCGGCGAGCAGGTTGGCGAGCTCCTCGATGCCCTTTGGATCGGCGGTCGCCGACGGCGAACTGCCAAGATCCGACGGCACATCCTTAGTCATGGTGTCGAACATATATTCCATCGGCATGGACACAAACACCGGTCCGCGCGGTCCAGCCATCGCCAGGCGGCAGGCGCGCTGCACCGTGGACGGCACGATCGACTTGGTATTGACACCGAAGCTCCATTTTACCGTGTGATCGACCAATTTTGCTGGCCCGCCCATGTCGCCCAAATGCCCCTGCCATTGGCCGCCGACATCCGGTCCTTCGTCTTCGCCGAAGCCAATAGACTCCCCGGCGAATACGACCATCGGCACCTGCTCGTGCAACGCCGCACGCATGGCCATGGTTGCGTGGAGAGCGCCCACCGTGGTGTGAATCACCACAGCCGGCAGTTTGCCCGTGGATTTCGCGTAGCCGCTGGCCATGCCGACGGCGATCTCTTCGTGGCGAGTGCTGTAGTATTGCGGCATCCCTTCGACGCCCGGCTCGGCCAGCGCTTCCCACAGGGGCGACCACTCAGATCCCGGCGATGCGAAGATCTTTTCGACGCCCATTTTCCCCAGGACGCGCAGCATCGACTGCGCACCGGTCAATCCTTTAGTTTGAATCATGCTTCACTCCTCTCATGTCGTTGTTAAGAACGCGGTATGCGAAATGCGCGTTTTCTATGTCGTCCTCGGCCACGGAAGCAACGAATAATCTGACCGGCGCGCTGGGCGGCCAATCACGATTCCTCGCTTTTAGAGAATTAGTTAAATGTTATAAAACCGCTTGGCGTTGTTGAGCAAAAGATCTTTTTTTACTTCGAGGGAAATATCGTTGCGATTCCACAGAATCGTCGCCGACTCCGGCCAGCTCATGTCCCAGTGCGGGTAATCCGAAGCATACATGAGAGTCTTCGAACCGATCTCTTTGGTCACGTAGCCGATCATCTTCTCTTCCGGTTCGCAGCCATAATAGCTATTTTCACTCAAGAGATATTCACTGGGCTTTTTCTTGCACAGCGGCGCCTCGACCTTGCCGCGCTTTTCCCACTCTTCGTCCATGCGCTCGGCCCAATAGGGTAACCAGCCGCAACCCACCTCGAGATAACCGATACGCAGCTTGGGAAACATCTCCGGGATTCCACCAAACACCATCGCTGTGAGCTGCCGGAGAACCGGAAACGGATGACCGCAAGTATGCAAGCTGATAAACTGATCGAAGATCTCGCTACCGGGCTCATCGCCGCCGAAGGCATGAATCGAGATCGGCGTATTGAGACGCTGCGCCTCTTCGTAGAGCGGATAGTATTCCGGGCTGCCGAGATTTTTGCGGTGCGCTTGGGCGACCAACATGCCGCCGCACAATCCCAGCTTCGTGACCGCGCGGTTCAACTCGTTGGTGCACTCGGCGGGATCATTCACCGGCAAATTTGCCACAGCTTTCAAGCGCGGCGATGCTTTGCAATAATCCGAAATGAAATTATTGTACGCACGGCAGAGCGCCACTTGGAACTTGCTATCGCGCACCCGGCCGACACCCAGGCCGCTGGTGGGAAACATCACCGCGGTGTCGATCTGCTGGGTATCCATCGCTTCCAACCGCTCTTCTACCTTGGCTCCGGAACGGCCCAACGTCCCGCCCAAAGTCCGGTCATAGTGCTCGCTTGGAATGAACGAGGAACGTTGGTTGCGATACGGCTCCGGCAAGTATTGCCTGATGTCGTTGTCGAGATCCCGCGCATGAGCGTCCGAGTCGAGAACTTTTATCGCTTCACGTAATTCCATGATCCGCTCCTGAGCAAAACGACCCTGGCTTTGAGTCGAAGGGTTCTAAATTTATCGACTGGAAGTCGAATTTTCATTGCGTCATTCCGGCGCAGGCCGGAATCCAGGTTTTCATTGGCCTTGCAGTGCTGGTGAAGATAAATGCCGGCCTTCGCCGGCATGACAAATCTTCACTTCGCCTGAAGGCGAGAGATTTAGCCATCCCCGAGATGGACATTAATTTTCCGGCTCGGGACCACGCTCTACGCCGCCACCGCCTTGGGCAAGGACACCGGCGCGTTCAGTTTATAAAGTTTGCGCACGTTAGTATTGAGCAACTTCTCGCGCGATTCGGCCGGCAAATGCGCCATATCGCGTTCGATGACGGCCCGGGAATTGGGCCAGGTTGAGTTTTGGTGCGGGTAGTCGTTCGACCACATGCAGTTATCGACACCCCATGACGAAAACATTTTGCCACCGACGACGTCATTGAAGAATGTCGCGTAGATCTGCTCGGCAAAGTATTCACTCGGCAATTTGCTCATCTGGACTTTTTCCGAGTGGCGATGACGTTTGTAACCTTTGTCGGCTTGACCCAGCCAGAATGGCATCCAACCCACTTCGTTTTCCACCGAGACTATTTTGAGCTTGGGGTGGCGCTCGAGCACGCCGTGAAAAATCAATTCGAACAGCGCGTTTTCGATCTCGCGGGTCTGTTCGAGACCTATGCGGTAACGCTTGGGACCATGGGCAGTCTGCCGATGCATGCTATCGCCGAAGCCGGTCAAAATATGCAGATGTACCGGTAGATCGAGATCCTGGGAAGCCGCCCAGAATTTTTCATAATGCTCGGATGTAAACGGCAAACTCGGATGAGGCACCTGCCAGATCATCGTGCCGACGACGCCCTGCTTCTTACAGCGCTCCATTTCGGCGATGGCGTGATCGACGTTATACATGGAGATCAATGCCACGCCGTAAAGGCGATCGGGTACCTTCTGACAGTAATCGATAATCCAGTCATTGTAAGTTCGGAACAGACCTTCTTGCAGAGCGGCGTCTTCGACGCAATACAATCCCAAGCCCAAGCTCGGATAGAGCACTTCAGCCGCGACACCGTCGGTCATCATATCGGCCTGACGTTCGAGCGGATCCCAGCCGCCCGGCCGGGCGACGGCGAAGCCTGCCTTGCGAAACTTCTCGACATTCTCCGGTTGCTGACCCGCCATGAATAAGCCGCCGACCGCTTGAGTCTGAACTTCCGGCGAACCGAACATCCATGCGTCTCTTTTTTCATCGAAGAACATCTTTGGCGCGCGCGCGCGCATTGCCGCCGGCAAGCCTTTTTCCCAAAGATCCGGCACTTCGATTACGTGAGAATCCGACGAGACAATTGATTGTTCCATAACGACTCCTTTTCCCTATCTTTTAGCCCAGATTTGATCCCAAAAGCCACTCTTTTCCATATCATTTAAAAACCGCGCGTCAGTCAGTTCCTGTGGCTTCACCTTTTTGGCCCGCTCGTCCGTCTGCGCCACTTCATCGAGGATCGCCTGAAACGCTTCGGCTTTAAGTGCCAGCCGCGGCTCCATAACTTTAATCTCCGCGTTATAGGCTGCTTCCATGATCGCCCGGTCGTTGATGCGCAACTGCTTGCCCAAAACTTTGTAAACGAATTCGCGGTCGCTATGCATGATCTTCGACGCTTCGCCCATTGCCCGCAGGTACTGCGCCATCGCTTGGGGTCTGCGCGCAATCGTCGAGCGTTTCGTGACAAACGAGGTGGCAGCATAGGGAATCTTTAGATCGGGTCCGTATACGACGTAGTGATATCCGCGCGTCAGCGCTTGCACGTCGGTAGGCGGAGTAAGGCAGGCGACCTCGACGCCTCCGCTCATCAACGCGATGAGCGACTCCGGATCGCCGCCGGATTGCAAGAAAGTGTAATCACGATTGGGCTCCATGTTGTGGCGGCGCAAGGCTTGGATCGTGAAATAATGCGAGTTGCTGCCGATGCGGCTGACTGCGATGCGCTTGCCTTTCAAATCTTCCGGACGCTTCAAATTACCACCGGCGACGATATTCTGCGTCATGAGGTTCTTCGCGCTGCCGACGTAAGCGATTTCCGTCGAACCGCGGACGTAGGCGATGACGTTGCCGACGCCGCCGGTCATGGTCATGTCGGGGTCGCCGCCGAGCAATGCCGCGGTGACGATGCTTGAAGATGCAATGAAAACCAGACTGTGATCGAGGTTGTATTTTTTAAATAGTCCCGCCTCTTCGGCAATCCACGGCAACGCCTGCGCCATCACCCGCGCCGAATAGATCGTCGTAAACTTTTCCGCTGCACGGCAGTCTGCCGGCAACGTTGCCAGCATCCCCAGTACGACAATCAATAAAGCACGCCGCATTACTTCTTCGTCCAAAGCTGGTCCATGAAGCCGCTCTTGTTCATCTCGTCGAGATAGCGGCTATCCACCATATCCGCCGGTTTGATCGTCTTCGCGCGCGCATCGGTCGGCGCCAGTTCGTCAAGAATCGCCTGCAAAGATTCCAGCTTGATCGTCAAGCGCGGCTCCAGCGCTTTAATCTCAGCATTGTAGGCCGAATCGAGCACGCTGCGATCCTGGATGCGCAGATACTTACCCAACACTTTGTAGAAAAATTCCCGGTCGGTATGCACCAGCTTGGACGTCTCCGCCATGGCGCGCATAAAGTTGCCGATCACTGCCGGCCGCTTGGCGATCACCGAGCGCTTGGTCACGAAGGCCGTCGCCGAATAGGGAATTTTTAAATCCGGGCCGTAAACTACATAATGATACCCTTTGGCGATCGCCATCGCATCGGTGGGCGGCGTTAGATTGGCGACTTCCAAGGATCCGCTCATCAACGCCGCGAGTGTTTCCGGATCGCCGCCGGTCTGCAGAAAACTGTAGTCGCGGTTGGGCTCCATGTTGTGCCGGCGCAGCGCCTGAATTGTGAAGTAGTGCGAGTTGCCGCCGATGCGGCTGACGCCGATGCGTTTGCCTTTCAGATCTTCCGGCTTTTTGATATTGCCGCCGGCCACCAAGGTTTGCGTCATGACATTCTTGACCCCACCGGTGAAGACCACATCGGTAGACCCTTTGACGTAGGCGGCAACGTTGCCAATGCCGCCGGTCACGGTCATTTCCGCGTCGCCGCCGAGTAAGGCCGCGGTGACGATGCTCGATGAAGAAATGAACACCAGATTGAAATCGAGATTGTATTTTTTGAAGATCCCGGCTTCCTGAGCGACCCAGGGAAAGGACTGGGACATGACACGGGATGAATGGATACCGACCAGCTTGTCCGGCGCTCCCGCGGCGATGGTTTGTCCGGCCGACACGAGCACCAGGAAGAGCGCTGCGAGCCTACTCACGTTGACCATAAAGCTCCTTTACAAAACCACTCAGATCTAACTCCTTAACCAAGCGGTTGTCAAAGAACCTCGTTGGAGTCTTGGCAGCGTTTTTGGGCTGCTCGGCGATGCCCTAAGCGCATTGACTAGTGCCCAATGGCACGGACGAGATCACTGCGGTACTCCCAACCGCCATTTGAACACACGGCAGCTGCCCCCAGATCGGTACGTGGATAGTCTGGGCGGCCATCGCCGCAGCGCACCTCGAAATAGATTTCGTTTACGAGAATTGTTAGAAGACGGATCGGGCCGATACAAAACTCTCGGTTTTGGTGTGTCCGGCAGACAGTTTTATCGTCCACCATATAGCTCGGCGATAAAGCCACTGTCTTCGAGTTCCTTTAACCAGCGGTTGTCGAAAAAATCTTTCGGATCGGCGCCGGCTGCGCGCGGGTGATCGGCAACAGCGAGTATCGAACGCACCTGGTCGTCGGTGGTGTACGGAACCTTTGGATAGACTCCGCGATAGGCCTGATAAGCTTCATCCAAGATCGCCGAGTCGCCGGTCGCAAGATACTTGGCCAGCGCCCGCTTGCTGATATCGCTATCTTCATTTACGATTTTGATAGCAGCGACATAACCGCGAAGGAACGCCTTGATCCGCTCCGGTTGTTGGCGCAGAAATGCGCGATGAGCGACGATACCCAATTGAATGTAGGGAATCTTCAAATTCATGAAGTTGACCAATTCCTTGTAGCCCATGCGCCGCGCCATCAAAGTCGTCGGCGCAGAAATCGTCGTCGCCGAAACGATGCCGCGATCCAAGGCGGCCAGCCCTTCGCGTACGCCGCCCAGATACAACACTTTGACATCCTGCCCCGAGCGCAAATTGTATTGGCGCAAGAGCGCCGTCAGGCCATGATCCGTGGATGCGCCCTTGGTCATCAAGCCGACGACCTTGCCCTTGAGCGAAGGAACATCTTTAACGTCGTTGCGAACGTAAAGGGAAAATCCATAGGTCGGCACGCTGGCGGCAATGTAAGTTAGATCGGCGCCACTCAAAACCGCATTGATCACCGCGCCGCCGGTGGCCGCCAACTCGATGTCGCCAGAGACCAGCGTCTGCGTCAAACGAGCGCCGCCCGAAATATAAATATTTTGCAGGTCGACGCCGTATTTCTGATCGAGCTTGGTCTCGGCCATGACCCAGATCGGCAACATCGCCCCGGAAGGTTGTGGATAGCCGATACGAATAGTGTTAGCGGAGGCGCCATACGCGGTAGAAGCGACGAAAGGCATAATAAGGATCGCACTGAGGAAAAATATGCCCGCTGCGATGCGATCGCCATTACCAAGACACTCACGGCGCAGGCGCAGTGAACGCCGAGAAAAGGTTTTTCCATATCGAACGCTGCGCCCTCCGCCCCTGCGCAGCGAATCCGCCGAACACTTAACGGCGGCCATAGAGCTCCTGGACAAACCCGCTGTCTTCTATTTCTTTTAAGAACCGCGTATCGAAAAAGTCCTTGGGGTTGGCTGCCGCCGCCTTGGGATGCTCGGACAACGCGAGGCTGGACTTAATCTGATCTTCGGTAACGTAGGGCACCCGCGGAAAGATTCCCCTAAACGATTGGTAGGCCTCTTCCAGTATCGCGCTATCGGTAGTGACTAAATAGCGACTGAGTGCGCGTTTACTGGTTTCGGCGTCTTCGTTGGCGATTTTAATGGCGGCCATGTAGGCGCGCAAATAAGCCTTTATCCTTTCCGGCTGTTCGCGCGCAAACGCCCGCCGGGTCGCCACGCCGCTGTGCATGTAAGGTAAACCGAGAGACGCGATATTGACCAACTCTTTCTGGCCCATGCGGCGGGCCGCCAAAGTTGTCGGCGACGACAACACCCCGGCGGCGGCGATGCTGTGCTCGATGGCCGCGAGGACTTCGCGCACACCGCCGAGATAAATGAACTTTACATCCTTCCCTGGTTGTAAATTGTAGCGTCGCAGCAGAGCGATCACCGCATGTTCAGAGGACGCGCCCTTGCTCATGATCCCGATGACTTTGCCCTGCAAACTCGCGATGTCTTTTACCTCAGGCCGGGCGTAGAAAGAAAAACCGTAGGTCGGCACGCCGACGGCGATTGCAACCAGATCGCCGCCGCCTAGAACGGTATTGACCACGGCCCCGCCAATGCTGGCGAGATCGATATCGCCGGCAACCATCGCTTGGTTCATGCGCGCGGCACCGGAGATGAAAATATTCTGCACCGGCACGCCGTATTTTTGGTCGAGTTTGGCCTCGGCGACGAGCCAAAGCGGCAGCATCGCGCCGGAAGGCTGCGGATAACCGACCCTGATCGTCGCGCTGGCGGAATAGAGCTTTGCCTCAGCGCCGATTATTAGGGCGATGACGGCCAGGAGCAGCTTTAGGCAAGAGCTCAATTTCATCGCCGGTCCTAAATAACCCGCCGACGACTCACGACCAGAAGCGCTGCTTCCACAACGCGATGGCGTCCGGATTGACCACTGTGTCAGGCACTTTACCTTCGAGAATTGCCAAAATACTTTGTGCCGCCCTCGTCTGCCCCGCCTCGCCGGAACCCGGATTGGCGCCGATGTTGTGCGGTGTCAGGATCAGCTTGAAGGGATCAACTTTGGACAAGGGGCCATCTTTGGGCAGGGGTTCTTGCTCGAAGACATCGAGTGCCGCGCCGGCAATGAGATTGCCGTTCAACGCGCGAATCAAATCCGCCTCTTTGATCGCCGGGCCGCGCGATGTGTTTATGATAAATGCGGTGGGCTTCATCATTGTCAGTTCGCGCATGCCGATCATGCCGCGGGTTTCGCGCGTGAGCACGACATGAAGCGTCACGGCGTCAGAGCTTTTCAGCAGTTCGTCCAAGCCGACCATCCTGATGCCAAGGGACGCGACCGTTTCTTGCTTCACGTAGGGGTCATAGCCCAGCACTTTCATGCCCCACGCATCCAATCTCTTGGCGACCGCCTGGCCAATTCGGCCGACACCGATAATACCGACCGTCCGGCCGAGCATCAGAGTGCCGCGGTTTTCCAGGTCTTTCCAACCGCCATTGCGAATGACCGCTTCGTTGAGTTTCAGCCTTTTGAACAACGCGACCATCAAACCCATGGTCGCTTCCGCCACACCCAAATAGTTTTCCGGCGTCGGGCTGTTGCAGCACAAGATGCCCAGATCCGTGGCGGCATCGACATCTACGGTCTCGATGCCGATGCTCGATTTCACCACGGCCTGCAGCTCCGGGCAGGAGTCCATCACATCGCCGCCGATATAATCGCGCCCGGAAGGATAAATGATCTGGCTGTCGCCGACCAGATTGATCAATTCTTTGCGCTCGTAGCGAAAGTTGCGAAAGTCTTCCTGCGGTTTGCCCAACACCAGCTCGCATCCGGCTTCGCGCAGCGTGTTTTCAACGATTTTGATGCGCATCGGACCGGTCAAGCAGACTTTGCGTTTGGCGGCCATCTTTCACCTCGCTACAAGTTGTAGAGTTTTTTTGCCGACTCGGCGAACAGCCATCTCTTCGCTTCTTCGTTCAGGTCTTCGCGCTTGTTTAAATGCGCAATATTGTCGGGAAACTCATTGTCCCAATGCGGAAAGTCGGAGGCATAATAAATATTACGATGGGAGAGAATTCCAGTAGTGGCGCCGATCAACGGCTCGTAATCTTCGGCGTGGAAATAAATGCGCCCTTCTTTGAGATACTCGATGGGCTTCTTTTTGCACATCGGCGCTTCCACTTCGCCGCGAATCTCCCACTCCTCGCTCATACGGCCAAACCAGTACGGCGCCCAACTGCATCCCGCTTCCATGAATGCTACGCGCAGTTTGGGAAACCGATCGAAGACGCCGCGAAACATGAGACTCGTGCAATGCATCATCTGCGCAAACGAATGCGACAGCGTGTGCACTTCGATGAATTGGTCGAACAAATCGCCGGCGAAGTAATGCGGCCCGCGCACAGTGGCATGGACGCCCACCATGCAGTCGAGTTTTTCCGCCTCTTGATAAATCGGCCAGAAACTTTCATGGCCGAGCGGCAAGCGTAGCCCCACCGCCGGCAGCATCAAACCGACCAATTTTAATTCATTCACCGCCCGGCGCAGCTCTTTGACCGCCTCGGATACGTCCTGAAACGATACCAAGGCAACGCACTTCAAACGCGGGCTCACTTTCTGAAATTCTTCCGAACAGAAGTTATTCCAAGCCTGGGCATACTGCACCGCCACGTCAGGCTCGCGAATCCAGCCGACGCTCAAGCCATTGGTCGGATAGAGCACGGCCGTCGACACCGAGCCGCGGTCCATTGCCTCCAGCCAACTCCGCGCATCGCCGGCGCGGCTGCCAAGCTTACCGCTCAGCGAACGGTCCCAACTGTCACCCGGCGTTAGCGACGACACCCGTTTGACGTATTTTTCCGGCATGTATTTTTTGAGCTGCGCGTCGCTTTCGGTGATGTGTCCGTCGGCATCGATGACTTCGAACTGGCCCGCCATAATTAATTCCTCCCGCTCGCGTAATGATTCGGCTTACGCCTCATCGCCTCACCGTGTCAAGAGAAACCAAGCACTGCCATTGGCGACGAATTTTCTTGAGTCAAACGGCTAAAAGATGTACCTAGGAGGACGGTTCCAATCTGCTGACGGCATCTTGATGAACCAAACTCGCGGCTATAACTTTATCGAGCGTCCATGGTAGACGGGTGTCGAAGTCTGTCGGCCGGTTTATGATCAGCCGCCGAGGAACAACCCGAACCATGCGCCGATCGCCTATTTCGATTTTATTCGCTTGCAATAGCGCCCAAACGACAGAAATAATCCACTTACACGTAATCGCTATCAGACCGTCTAAACTGACGAACCTAACGAGGGATATATGAAAAGAACTTGTTACCTGACGCTGCTGATCACCTGGACGCTCTGGACGCGGACGATATCACAGACATCCGATACCTGGTCGGCCGCTCCCGGCTTGGCGTCTCAAGATAAATGTCTGGCCAGTGCCAAGGACAAACTCGATATGTGGAAGCAGTTTAAGGATGCCAAGTTTGAAAAG
>DATLCH010000044.1:0-2862 GCA_035526465.1 Candidatus Limnocylindrales bacterium
AGTTACGACCTGTCGTTTACGATTTTTTCCTGCGCGCTGTTCACGTCCGCGTTTTTGGTACTGCTAGCGAAGCCGCCGCCCCACGAGTCGACAACTTCCCGCAGCAAGGCGACGGTAGAATCTAAAAACGAAAGTCAAAACTAGAACTGGTTTAATCGATCGCCACAAACAACTCCTCCGGCGTCAATCGCCGCTTGGTCAGCCCTTGTTCGTGGCTATAGAGCGCGAAGCGCTCGATATTCTTCCGGTTGGCTTCAAGGCCGTTTTTCCAAGGATCGAAGGTGCACAGCTGATTCTGCCGCTCTAGTTCGCGCCGTGCCCATATTGCCAGCGACCAGTTGGGGTCGACCCAACGTTGTGTAGCACGGCTGCGGGCTTGCTCGAAGATTTCAAAAAGCGCGCGCGGCAACTGCGAATACTGCTGCGCCAGCTCTTTCTTATAGGCGAGCACATGCATAATCGGGAAGTAGCCTTCTTCGCGCAAGTAGCGCTCCTCTTCGGCTTGTGAATCGCCAAATAGACGGGCCAAGTTTTTATCGCCGTCACGGAAAGGTTTGGGTATCCGCGACACGAACATTGCCTGTATTTTGCCATCAACAAACTCCTGTTCCATCTCAGCCATGCTGTCGCGGATTTCGATCTTTAGGTCTTTGGGGAGTTCGACATCGATCACCTCTTTGCCAGGAGTAATCCAGGTCACTGAACTGCGATCGACGCCGTAGAAATGCGTCAGGTCGCCTTTGGCGCGCACGCCCAAAGTATTTTGATAACCGCTCAGGCCAATGCGTTTACCGACTAAATCTTCGGGCGATTGAATGCCGCAATTGACGTTCTTGTACATTTGCGACTGGCTGAACAGCCGGCGCGGAAAGATCGGCACAGCATGCACCGGCATCCCCTGATCAATGGCGATACAGTATGACGAGAAAGATAACTCCGCGGCATCGAACTCGAAATGCTGCAGGAACCGCTCGTGTCTCCCCTGCTGCGGATCGCATTCGATATATTGGATGTCGAGGTCGGGGTGTTGAATGCAGCCTTCGAGCAACGGCGCGTGCCGATCGTAGGAACCTAGGGCCAATGACATTTTTAGCTTGGTCATGTCGGACCAAGTATCCGACTGCGCTCAGCTCGTCAACGGCTGGCGTTCTTCGAGAAAAATAGATTTCTTGGTGTACGATATGCAACTCACGCGTTTGAAAAACAAATCGGCCTAAGCTCATCACTGAACTTAGGCCGATGAAAAGTTTTTTAGGGGAGATATTAGCTGCGCTGGATTCTAGGACTGGCGCTGCTTGATCTTTTCAAGCAAAGCCTTCACCGAAGTGCGCGAGATCTCGCGCTCGAACTGCGCGCGGAAATTGCTGACTATGCTCACGTGTTCGATGACCATGTCATAGACGCGCCACTGACCGTCAACATCATGCAGACGGTAATCGATTAAGGTATCGGAATTGCCGCCGACGACTGCGGATTCGACCTTGGCATAGCCGCCGTCCAAGGTTTCTTTTTTGAAGACGATTTTTTCGTCTCCCGACGCGCGCACGGTGCGCCCGTAGGTTACGAGCAACCGGTGAGTCAAACCATCGACGAACTCGCCCTGCTCTGCCGGTTCCAGCGTCTTCCAATGAGGTCCCAAGGAACGCTTAGTCATCTCGATAAAATCAAAGCGACTGTAAATCAGCTTCAAAGCTTTTTCGGGCAAACCCGTCGTGCGAAGTTCAGATACCGGTGTGCTCACGAGGATCGTGACAAATTCATTGATGGTTGCACTTAGTTGCGCGGTAGCTTCCCCGGCATGAACGCTCCGGGGCAGCGAGCTTAACAACCCAAACAACAGTAAAACGCTTAATCTTCTTATCATATGGCCATAACTCCTGTCGGCAAAAGTTCTTAAGCTAACTAGGAAATTACTTAGAAGCAAGAAGCGTACAATGGATTCTCCAAGACTTGCCGCAAACCGGGTTTTTCGCACGTTCCCTCGCGACTTGTGCCAGGACAAAAAGTCTTTAAAATCGCTGCTAATTCTGGAGGGTCGTCGTCGTGTACTATTTTGCCTACGGATCGAATTTGAGTTGGCTGCAAATGCAGCGGCGTTGCCCGTCGTCGCGGTTTATCACTATTGCGAAACTGGCCGACTATGATTTCGCGATCGCTCGCCACTCACGCCTGCGCGATTGCGGCACAGCGAACGTTTACCCGGCCGCCGGTAAGGAAGTCTGGGGCGCCATCTATGACGTCAGCGAGGCGGATCTGCTTGTTATGGACGGCTTCGAAGATGGCTACCATCGCGAGATATTGTCGGCCTACACGTCTGGCGAGCGCAGCGAGACCTTGCAAGTATTGGTTTACGTCGCGCCCATAGAAAGCGGAGTACCTCTGCCCAATCCGGAATACAAACGCTTGATCCTCGAAGGCGCGCACCATTGGAAGTTTCCCAGTTCTTACATCGCGATGCTGGAGACGATCCAGACCCGCGGTTAAATTTACTTCGCTGCGGCAGTTCGTCGGTTTCGATAGACATGTGGTACCCCCTGCGATAGGATCACGGCAAATTCTTTTGCGAGGGTTTGCCATGGCGCCAGTACCTGCCGATCTGCGCACAAAAACCTCCAACATCGTTCGTCACCCGCGGACGCGTAAACTTGCTATTTGGTTTGCGGCGATCGTCGTCGCGATCGGCGTGCTGCTCGGCCTAGTCGCGCCGCCGCTCTTGCGCGGCAAAATCGCCAGCGAGCTATCGAAGAAGCTGCACCGCCCGGTCGCCATCGAGCAGATCAAGATCAATCCCTATACGTTGACGCTCACTGTGCGCGGCTTTTTGATGCAGGAGAAGCAGAGTCAAACACCGGCGCTGTCCTT
>DATLCH010000016.1:0-3553 GCA_035526465.1 Candidatus Limnocylindrales bacterium
CTTTTTGTTATAAATCACCAGAGCGAACGGATCATCGGCTGTTGGTTTGCGAACATCTCGCCCTAAAAATGCGCTGCGATATTCCCCGCCGACGATTCCCATGATTGTTGGCGGTAAATCCATCTGGCTCGCTACAGCGGCAATACGCCCGCTATCGACATGTTTCGGCGCGAGAAACAGCGCCGGGACGACATAATCGTCGATCGGAATCAGTTGGTTGCCGCGCAAGTGCACGCCATGGTCGCCGACAAAGACAAACAGCGTATTGTCGAAATACGGCGCTTGCCGAGCCAAGCGAATGAATTGGCCGATGCAGTAATCCGCGTAAAGAAAGTTATTGAGTTCATCGAGCTCAAAGCCCGCCGGCACTTTGCTATCGGCGGGCAAAGGCTCGATCTTTCCTGCAGGAAACTGCCAGGGCGAATGCAGCGACACCGTCAGCAAAGTAGCAAAGAATGGTTGACCGTTTTCATGATAGCGACGGAACTCCGCATCGGCACGTTCGAACAAATCTTCGTCGGATACGCCCCAGGGGCTTTTGTAGCGCGGCGCTGGAAAATCTTTTTCCTCAATGAAGCGGTCAAAGCCGTTCCCGAGAAAAAAACCAAGCATGTGATCGAAAATCCCCTGCCCGCCATAAAGAAACGTCGTCGCATAGTCGCGCTGTTTGAGTACACTCGCGATCGTAGCGAAGTTTTGCCGCGCTTGGGGTCGTTTGACAACGCCTTCGCCGGGCAGCGGCGGAAAAGAGCAAACCGCCGCCTCCAGTCCTTGAATCGTTCGCTCTCCGGTGGCGTAGCAACGTTCCAATAAAAGACCTTCTTCGGCCAGCATATCTAAGTGAGGCGAGAGCCCGGGGCTGCCGCCAAGACAGCCAGTCAGCCGACCGGTAAAACTCTCCATCACTATTAGCACCACATTGAGTGGTGCCGGCGCTGAAGGATTGGCGATTCGGCGCGTTAGTGGATTGGGGCCATCGTCACAGAATCGACCATCCCGCGATAGAATCCGTCGCGCATCGGCAAACGCTTCGTCGACGGACGGCACTTGGGTTACGCTCTTTAGGGCCACGAATTCGTTTTTTGCACGCTGACTCCACTCGTAGAGCAGATTGAAAATCCCACAACCGGCAATCTCATTGGCGATCCGATTGGTGGTAAACGCGGCGAGGCTCGGATTAAGCGGACGGTGATCAAATGTACCGCGGCTAGCGACAGCCGCGAGCCCAAGCCAAAGGAATGCCAGGGCGCGATCCCACAGCCACCACGAATTTTCTCCCTGAGCGTTCACACGTGCGGTAGGCGCGAGCAACTGCACGGCAATCGTCGCCAGCCAAGCGCCAGCGAGGCTTAGCAAGATGATGCGCACGAGAGGATAGGCTTTGGCGACGGTCTTGAGAACTTCACGATCCGCGCCGTGTTCGAAAATCAGATAATTGGGACGGAAATCATAGAAGCGAAAGAAATAAATGCCGGCGATCTCGGCGAGAAATAGCGTAAAGTAGAAGATCCCGAGGTACAGGGCAAAGACAAATCGACTCGCAAGCAGCAAGGAATCCGGCAACACCAGTATGGCTACTAGGAAAGGCATGCAGGCCCGGCTGACAATCACGCCGTCAAGCCGCATACCGATCCAGAACAACTTCACCTTTTCGCGGACGCTGAGGACACCCACGTCCGAGCGCCGTTCGCGATAGAGCCATAAGCGAAAACCCGACAAGATCATCATGCCGACCAGACAAACAACGACAGAGACCATGGTGCGCGGCAGTGCAGTCATTGTATGGTGCGGCCTAGGCCAGATTAGAAGCCAAACAGTGAAAAAAACAATCTTGCACGGCCGGCGATGGTGAGATGGGACGTAACGTTCCAGAAGTTGATGACCGCGAAGAAAGTCCAAACCCCAGCAATGGCGCGCAGAGTGAAAAACCGGTTGGGTTGTCCGTCTACGATTGCTTGCACCTGGCTGCGCTGGCGCTGCTGGCGCAGCATGGAGATCGCGATTCCCACAGCAAGCATAGCGCAATAAACCAAACGCGCGCCGAGTAGCGACCAGAGTTTGTTCCAGTCGCCTAAAACCAGCGGCTCTTTATGTTGCAACAGATGATAGTACATGTTGCCGACAAAGGCCGCGGCGAAAACCGCGGCGATGACTCTCAACCGTGGCCATTGACGAAAGTGGCGCGCATAGGTTGGCAGAAAAAAACACTCCATCATCAATTCTTTAAAGTAGTAATAATAACGGTTCCAGAACTCGACAATGGTCCGTGCCAACAGCGGCTTGTAGGTATTGCGAAATATGTTAAAGCCAAACAGCCGGATCACCCCCACCCAAACATGGCCCTTGGCCGCCAGCGAAAGGGTTTCCCAGATCAACTCCAGATAAAGGCTGAGCCATACCTGTAGCAAGGATATTTCCAGCATTCGCGCACCGAGGATCTGCTTCAGCCGCGGCAAACCGAGAGAGTAACCGCGCAATAGCGCGCTGAAAGAACTCTTCGGATCGCCGTAAATCAGCGCCCCGAGCAGTTCCAAACAAATCTTCCAGATTGCGACCAGGAGCAAGAGTTTACAGCCGCCGAGAATGGCGCGCGCATAGGCTTCAGGTGATTGCGCCTGCGTGCGCGAGAGATAATCATGGCCTTTGCCGGGCGGCGTATTGGTGCCGTCCCAAATCGGCCAAATATAAAAAAGATGATCGCGAAAGCGGCTGTTGAACGCCTTGCCGCGCTGTCCCGACAGAAGCATATAGCCGGCCCGCCAGATCAAATATGGGAACGATAACAGAATCAGCGCCAGAACAGCGACGGCGAAACCACCGCGTTCGGTGAAAAACCACAGGCACACCAGAAGCAGCCAGAACAGTAAATGAAACCAAATCTGCGGCCGTCGACGCACCGTCACCGGCAGCTGCTTGAAATGGATGACGGCGAGATAAAGAGCGTACAGCAGACCGAGCAAAAACAGAAAAGCCAAACCATGCTCGAGCCACGGCGTCAAAGCGCGATAGTCGCGCCACGTCGCGCCGCGGCTGAAGACGCCTGCCACCCCAGCGATTATCGCGCCGAAAAAAAGCACAACCTTACGGCGTTCCGCAGTAAACCCGATCACCCAAGGCTGGGCGCTCAGCCAAGCGACAAGACGGGGGTTTTCATGGAATTGCGAAATGGTCCGGTAAGCGCCGCGCAGGCCGAGGACATTCATGATGCCGAGTCGCGGGCGATTAATTCGAGAATAGAATTGACCGAACGCAGATCCTCCGGATCAATGCCACGTTCATTGAAGTCGATGTGATAGGTCTGCTCCAGGTAGGTGACAATTTGCAGGAGCGCCAACGAATCGATCAAGCCAGACTCCACCAAGCTCGATTCTTCGTCGATGCCGTCCAGCGGATAGTCGGGTCTCTGTATTGTACGCAAGAATTCAATCAGCTCTAGCCTCTGCCGTTCACGTTCTGCCATCTCGTCTTCCAATTTCACTTACAGTGTCTATCTATCCTAGTCGTTCGGCTCATGAGACGCGCCGCAACAATCCAACCAAATCCACGGGCTTTA
>DATLCH010000056.1:0-4739 GCA_035526465.1 Candidatus Limnocylindrales bacterium
CCCGCTCAGGAAATCGATTTCGCCGGCGAGGGCGAGCTTGGCGCGGTGCGCCATGGTCGGGGCTTTGGCGCCGCCGACGATATGAAGATCGATTTCAAAGCCGTATTTCTCCATGACCTTGGACTCTTTGAACACATAAAGAAACGGAAGGTGTGACGAGTCACTGGCGAGTAAATCTAAAGTTCGCATGGGTTTACTCCTTATATCGCTCCCTTTGACAGTATTGATGGTTGCCTGTGTTTACCGCAGATTGCCTGCGCTGTTCAAACGCTTTGAGCGATCCCTATAATCCCAACTCCCGCTGCGCTTCGCGCAACAGCGTCATGTCATGAGCGACGCTCACCGGCACATTGGTCTTTTTCGTTTGTTGCTGAATGAAGCTCCATTCGATGCCGAGATCTTCGTCAGTGAGCAGACCGTTCTTACTGAAGCCAGGCTTGGCGAGTTCCAATGACCGTAGCGCATCCCTTTCATTCGCCCGTGTCCAATCCATGAGGACTTTGACGGTATCCTTTGGGTTATTCTGAAGAAGGTGCAAACTACGAAGGGTCGGTCGAATCACACGCTTGATGAGATCGCCATCTTTCTTGATCTTGTCTTCCTGAACGCCGAGGCCGGCGATCGGATGGGCAACGATCTCCGCGGTATTGCCGAGCAGACGATAGCCGCGATTTTCCAGTTGCACGTTGGTCGGCAGCGGCATCAAGCTCCCCTGAGCAATATTTTTTTCCAGCGCGGCCACCCGCGCCGGTGTCGCGCCCATGGCGAGCAGTTGGTACTCGCCTTTTTTCAAACCGAAATGCTGCAAATGTTTTTCCGTCAGAATCGCTTGGGTGTTGCCGAAGGAGCTGACGGCAAAGACTTTGCCTTTCAGATCGGCGGGGCTGCTGATCTCGGGGCGCACTACGAGCGAGAAGAATGGTCGTGAATTTAATGCCGCCACCAGCTTTGTGCCCAGCCCTTGCATTGCGCCATTGAGCACCGGTGAAATGTTCAGCGAGAAATCGACGTGACCGTTGGCAAGCGCGACCGTAGCGACATTGCCATTCATCTGGATCAATTGCGGCTCCAGTCCTTCGCTGCGAAAGAACCCTCTCTCAATGGCCACCTTTATCGGGAACCAGGTCATGCTGATGGCGGAGTAGGAGAGCGTGACTTTGCGCGCGTCTGCACCCATGGCGCCATCGACGTGCCCTAACGTAGACCCAAGCAGGATTATCGAGACAAAGAATTTCGTCATTCAAGTTCGTACATTAGAAGTCGATTACTGCCGAGGCTCCGAACGCAGAGATCGGACACCGAAAACAGCCTTTTAGAACTCTGCGTCTCTGCGTTGAATCCATTAACTGTGCTTTGGGATCTCCAATGGCAGGTCTGTGCGGTCGCCCCATTCTTTCCAGGAGCCGATGTAGTTGCGCACATTCGGATAGCCGAGCAATCGCAGGGCGATGTAACTATGCGCGGCGCGGTAGCCGCCTTGGCAATAGGAGTAGACCTCTTTATCGGGTGTGATGCCGGCATTGCCGTACATGGCTTTCAGGTCCGCATCGGATTTAAACTTGCCGTCCGCGTCGAGGTTGTCGGTCCATTCGATGTGGATCGAGTGCGGAATCGCGCCGCCACGCGCGGCTCGAACCAGTGTGCCGAAATGTTCGCCGGCGCTGCGCGTGTCGAGTATGGCCGTGTCTTTTTTATCGAGTGATCGCAACACGTCGTCCGCCGTCGCAAGGACTTCGCGACGTTCGGCGGTTTTGAACGATGCGGCTTGGGGCACGGTCGCGTCGCGAGTCACCGGCGCCCCGGCGGCTTTCCATGCGTGAATGCCCCCATCGAGCATTTTCACATTGGCATGACCGAAATATTCCAGAAACCAAACACCGCGCGCCGCGCGCATGCCGGAGTTTTCTTCGTAGAAAACCACCTCTTTGGTTTCGTTGACGCCGCGCAGTTCGAGGATGTGGTGAATCATGAACATGAAAGCCCTGAGCGGCGCGGCGCCAGTGTCGATCAGACTCAGGCCGAACAGATCGAAGTGAGTGGCACCGGGAATATGGCCGTTGGCGTAGGCTTCCGCTGATCGCGTGTCGATGACACAGAGATCGTTTGACCCGAGCCTGTTCTGGAGCTGAGCGACCGTAATGAGCAGCGTGTCGCGTGTGTATTGCTTTTCCATAGGCTCCCTATAACACTAGTCGAAATGGCACTGCAAATTATCTCGGCGCGAAAGAATTCGCCGCGCCTGATGACGTCGACAATCGGTTTGATCCTTTGCTGGTTGACGGCGGCAAGCTTCACGTATCAGCTGGCACTACCGGGGCGCAAGCTAAGTTTTCCGGCCGATCATTATTCCCATCCGGTTTTCAAAACCGAATGGTGGTACTACACCGGCCATCTCGCAACCGACAGCGCCAAACGCTACGGCTATCAGGTAACCTTTTTTCGCTTTGGCTTGCGTGACCGTCAGAATGAGATCAAAGAAGCGCCGCTCTTCAGCGAACTCTATATGGCCCATTTCGCCCTGTCAGATCTGACTGCCAAAAAATTCACATTTCGCGAGCGCATAAACCGCGGCTATGGCGATAGCGCGGGCGCGGCAACGGACCGCTTTGTGGTTTGGAACGGTGATTGGAAGGTCAATGGCGACGGAACCAATCACGACATCCAAGTTAACGATCGTGGCCGGCAGTTGCGGCTGGTTTTGCGAGCGCTGAAAAATCCGATTCTCCACGGTCAGGATGGCTTGAGCCAGAAAGGCGAAGGCGTTGGGCGAGCATCCTATTATTATTCGCTGACGCGCATGCAAACCGACGGTGAGTTGACCGTCAATGGCAAAACTGAAAAAGTCCGCGGTCTTTCCTGGATGGATCATGAGTTCGGCAGCAATCAGCTTCGTGAGGATCAGGTCGGTTGGGACTGGTTCAGTATTCAGCTCGACAACGGGACCGAACTCATGCTCTACCTGATGCGCCGCAAAGACAGCTCAATAGATCCATATTCTAGCGGAACATTGGTGCGTGCGGATGGAGTTACAAGAAAGCTGTCCGTCAAAGACTTTCGCATCGATGTCCTCGACCGTTGGAAGAGCCCAACGAGCCGGGCAACATACCCGATGAAGTGGAAGGTGACGATCCCGGCTGAGTCGATTCAGTTGGAGATCTTGCCGGCATTTACCGACCAGGAACTGATTACCAATCGCAGCACCCGAGTAACCTATTGGGAAGGGGCGGTGGCCATCCGAGGAACAGCCGCTGGCGAATCGGTCGTTGGCAACGGCTATGTCGAAATGACCGGCTATGCAGGCAAGCTGACGATCTAACTGTAAATGCGTTTCGCGGCAAATCTACTAATTAATCGTGTACGGCAGCAAAACCTGCTGAGTCGTGGCGAGCGTCTATTGCTGGGCGTTTCCGGCGGGCCGGATTCGGTGTGCTTGCTGTCGATACTTCATGATCTGCAGAAAGACTATGATCTTCATCTCGAAGTGGCCCACTTACAACATGGGATCCGCGGCGAAGCGGCCGCTGATGATGCGCGTTTTGTTGGCTCATTGGCGGAGCAGCTTGGGGTGATTTTTCATTTGCGAGAAATCAACCTGCCGGAACTGCGTCGGCGCGCGGGTAAAGGCAATCTGGAAGCATTGGCGCGCGAGCAGCGCTACAAATTTTTTGCCGAAATCGCGCAACGCCGAGGCCTCGCTAAAATTGCCACGGCACATACCGAAGACGACCAAGCCGAGACCATGCTGATGTGGCTGCTGCGCGGTGCCGGGCGTAGGGGGCTAGGTGGGATGAGCCCAGTGCACGCATTAAATGATTCGCGCCGTGCTTTGGATCACGGCGAGGCGCAGATTATTCGGCCATTCCTTGAAGTATCCAAGTCCGAGATTCTGAATTATCTTCATGAAAGGCAAATAGACTATCGCGTCGATTCGACCAATCACGACGGCAAACTTTTGCGCAATTGGATTCGCTTGGAGCTGTTACCGCAGCTGCGTCGGCGTATCGACGGCCGAGTCAGTGCGCGTCTAGCTGACCAGGCGGCTATGTTGCGCGACGAGCAAGCTGTGCTCGAACAAGTTGCCTATTCGGCATTGGAAAATTGCCGACGCAACGACGGATTGGATCGAGTTCAGCTTTTACAACAGCCGGTTGCCTTGCAACGGCTAATTTTCCGATATTGGATTGAGCGGCTGCGCGGCGATTTGCGCGGCATCGATTTTGTTCATGTCGAGGCCCTGCGCCGGTTGGCTGCGACAGGGCCGTCTCAGGCGCGAATCGCAATTCCGGGCGGATGGGAGTTGCGACGCGAGTATGATTTGCTCTACCTGAGCAAAGCGCAGCGCGGCCTCAAGCCCATTTGTTATTGTCGTTGCTTAACCATCGGCCAAACGTTGCAAATCCCCGAGGCCAACGTCGAACTTGTTAGCGAAACGCTGGCGGCTCCGGTGCGCGCAGCAGACGCGGATATGAGACAGGCCTGTTTCGATCTCCAAGCCCTGCCGGAGCCGTTGCTCGTGCGCAACTTTAGGCGCGGTGACCGGTTCGAACCGTTAGGCATGACCGGGCAAAAAAAGCTCAAGGATTTGTTCATCGATCGCAAAGTTGCTTTGTCGGAGCGGTCGATACTGCCTCTGTTGATTGGCGGCGACAAGGTCATCTGGATTCCCGGCCATGGTCGCAGCCGAAGCGCCTTAGTTGGTCCCAACAGTCGAGCCATTATGCGAATTAAAGTAATTCCTT
>DATLCH010000057.1:0-6391 GCA_035526465.1 Candidatus Limnocylindrales bacterium
GCCGGCAAACGCACCGAGCTTGAGAAATTTGCGGCGATTGAACTCGAGTGCATCTGGTTTCATGGCGGATTCTCCTTGTTGCCGGCGTTAGCGAATCTTCATCTCCGCGTACATTAGCTTTTCATCAGGCCGGGCGTTCCAATTGATATTTCGCGCCACGCCATAAATTTCCGCCAGGGTGTACAACGGACAGAACGGCACATCGTCCATCAGAATGCGTCCGAGTTGGTGCAGAATCGCCAAACGCTTTTTTGCATCGGCGGTCTTTTGCTCTTCATCGACCAGCTTGTCGAATTCAGGATTTTTGTACTGAATGCGCGGGCTTACCCCGGAGCGAAAATACTGATCGTACACAGTGTCGGCATCCGCCGCCGGCCGACCGACGTAGTAGAAGCCCAGCTTTCCGCCGTTCACCCCTTCTTTGCCCCAAAAAATGACGAACTCCTGGGAGACCAATTCCGCCTTGATGCCGACCTTGACCAATTGGTCGGCAATCACCTGACAAACTTCTTTAGCCTTGGGATAACGATCCGGCGAAAAATACAGCTTCACGTCCAAGCCATTGGGGAATCCCGCCTTGGTTAAAAGCTCCTTGGCCTTGTTGAGATCGAGTGGGTAGCGTTTGATTTTGGGGTCGAAGCCAATCACGTTGGAGCCCATCGGCCCGTTCATAACGTAGCCGTTGCCCTCGTAAATGTGCTTGATGATGACCGTCGGATCGACGGCGTAGTTGATCGCCTGGCGCACTAATTTATTGTCAAACGGTTTATGCGTCACGTTCATGGCGAGGAAGTACATGCGCACGCCTTCGACTTTCTCGGCGCGAATGCGCGGATGATTGTCGAAGCGCGACAACTCCTCCACCGGGACGTTGTTGGTGACGTCGCCTTGACTGGCGAGCAGCCCCGCCACTCGGGCCGAGTCCTCTTTGACCCGGCGCAAGACTATTTCTCGAATCGATGGTTTGGCGCCCCAATAGCTGTCGTTGCGCACCATCACGAGATTGCCGTCGCGCTGCCAGGTTTGAAACTTGTACGGGCCCGTGCCGACCGGTTTTAATTCGACCTGATTGCCTTGAGCTTCCATGCCGGACTTGGACAGAATGAAACGATTTTGCAGGCGGTCGAGCATCAGTACCACCGGTTGCTCGGTGATGATGATCACGGTGTAATCGTCTGCCGCTTGCACTTCGACGAAGTCGCGAAAATTTTCTTTTTGCAGACTCTCCTTGTCATTCTTCATCCGGTTGATTGAGTAAACCACGTCTTTAGCGGTAAACGGACTGCTGTCGTGGAAGCGCACGTTCTTGCGCAGCTTGATCACCCAGCGCTTGCCCTGATACTCCCAGGACTCGGCGAGCACGCCGTAATAAGTCTTTTTGGCGTAGTCGACCTCGACCAAGGGCTCGATCATATTATTCCAAATGCCGTACTGCGGGCTTGAGCTATGAGCGTACGGATGGAGCGTATCGAGACCGATGCTGCTCAATGCTGTGAGCCGCTCGCGTGAGGCGGCGTAACTCAGTTGAACGATGGAACCGCCCAGGAGCGCGCCAAGTCCGGCGACACCGCTGTTTTTAAGAAATGATCGTCGGCTGAGTTTCCGGTTGCTCATCCTGACCTCCACTGTGCATAGCTAAAATCCCGTCAACATTTGGCGGCAAACTTAGGCCTTAATTTTCATGTCCCACGCCTTGACCTTCTCATCGGCGCGCTTTTTCCATTCAAGATTCTTGGCAACACCGTAGATATCGGCAAGATTGTAAAGCGGAATGAACAACGCCTCGTCCATGATCGATTTGCCGGCCTGCTGTAATATTTGCACGCGTTTTTTATTGTCCGGGGTGCGCTGCTGTTCTTCGACCAGCTTGTCCAACTCGGCATTACTGTAGTTGGTGCGCCTGGTCGTGCCGGTGCGAAAGTACTGGTCGTAGAGCGTATCGGCGTCGGTCAAGCTACCTCGGCCAATGTAGTAAAACGGCAGACGCCCGCCGTTGACCCCCTGCTTGTCCCAGAACAAGGCCCACTCTTGAGAAATCAGTTCAACGCGAAATCCGCCTTTTACCATTTGTGCGGCAACCACCTGGCACACTTCGCGGTCCTTGGGATAACGCCCGGCGGAATAATAAAGCTGAATGTCGCAGCCGTTGGGATATCCCGCTTGAGCGAGTAACTGTTTTGATTTCTGCGGGTCGTATGGATACCGTTTATGTTTTGGATCGGCGCCGAGGACGTTGGCGCCCACCGGGCCATTGCAAGGATAGCCGATGCCGTCGAAAATGTTGCGAACGATCGCCGGCGCATCGACGCTATAGTTGGCTGCCTGGCGCACCAGTTTGTTGTCCCAGGGCTTGAAAGCAAAGTTAAACGCCAGGAAAAACATCCTTAGCCCTTCGAGCTGATCGACGCGCACACGCGGATGTTTTTTCAGACGCGCCACTTCATGGTCAGGCACGTTATTAATGAAATCCGCTTGACCCGACTCCAACGCAGCAAGACGGGCGGCATCTTCGGTGACTTTTTTGAAGATGACTTCCTTGATCGCCGCCTTGCCGCCCCAATAATCGTCGTTGCGGGTAAAGACCAGATTGCCGCCGCGCTGGTAGCTGACGAATTTGTAAGGGCCGGTGCCGACGATATTCTCGAAAAGCTTGTCGCCCAACTTGTCGCCGGCCTCTTTGCTCAACATGAAGCGATTATCCAAACGATCGAGGAACACGGCATTGGGCTGCTTGGTGACGAAGACGACGGTATAGTCATCCGGCGTTTGAACTTCGCTGACATCCTTGAAGTTCGGCGCCTGCAAGCTGCCGCCTTTTTCGTCGCGCATCTTTTCTATCGAAAACGCCACATCCTTCGAGGTAAAGGTCGCACCGTTATGGAATTTGACGCCTTTGCGCAATTTGAACGTCCACTTGTTGCCTTGAAATTGCCAGGACTCGGCGAGCACGCCGATATAATCCTTGCGGCCGACGTCGTACTCGATCAACGGCTCGATGACATGCTGCCAATTGCCGTAGATGGGGCTGGAGCTATGGTTATAAGGATGAATCGAGTCAGCCACGCTTGAATGGAAAATAGTCACCCGGTCGCGCGACGCGGCATCGGCATTGCGCAAAAAGTACGGTCCCAGCGCTGCGCCGGCTGCCAGCGTGGCGCTCTCTTTAAGAAACTGTCGCCTAGTCACTGCCGATCGTTTCTTCATAATTCTCTCCTATCTTGATTATCTCTGCCGACGCAGCTTGGGATCGAAAATATCGCGCAATCCGTCGCCCAACAGATTGATACCGAACACGGTAATGAAAATCGCCAATCCGGGGAATATCGTTAACCAGGGTGCCCGATTGATGTAGCTTCGGCCCTCAGCCAGCATCGAACCCCAGGTTGGAATATGGACCGGCACGCCCAGGCCAAGGAAACTCAGACTCGCTTCGGTGATAATGACAATCGCCATGCCAAACGTCGCGATTACGGTAACACTCGCGACGGTATTGGGAATCACGTGGCGGAAAATCACGTAAGCGTCTTTGGCACCGAGCGCCTTGGCTGCGGTGATGAAATCGCGCTCTTTCAAGGACAGCACTTCGCCGCGCACGACTCGGCAATACTGCACCCACCGACTTAGCATTAATGCCATGATCAGATTACCCACACCTTGACCGAGAAAAGCCATGATGGCGATGGCGATCAACAGAAATGGGAAAGCCAGGAATATCTCGGATATTTTGCTGACGATCTCATCGGCGGTGCTGCCGAAGTAGCCGGCGATGGCGCCGAGGGTGCAGCCGACGAGGCCGGCAAAAATCACCGTGGCTGCGCCAACCATCAAAGAAATGCGCGAACCGTAAACAATCCGGCTGAGCATGTCGCGGCCCAAATTATCGGTGCCAAGAAAATAAGCCTGCATACCATTGTCCGTCCAGCGCGGCGGCCGCAACCGGTCCTCCAAAGTTTGCGCTTGCGGATCGCGCGGCGCGATCAACGGTGCGGCGACGCCGCAGACGACGAGAAGCGCTAATATTGCACCGCCGACCCAAAGTTTCAGATAGCGGATAGACAACATCAGAACTTGATCCTCGGATCGATCCAACTGTAGAGAAAGTCCACCAACAAATTGACCACGAAATAGGTCACCGCGAACATCAAAATCAACACTTGGGTGAGTTTGTAGTCGCGCGCGGAAATCGACTGGATCAGGAGATCGCCGATGCCGGGGTAGGAAAAAACCGTTTCCGTCACCACAGAGCCGCTGAGCAAGGCGCCCAATTGCAGCCCAAGAATCGTCACGATGGTGATCAAGGCATTGCGCAGGATGTGCCGCCAGATCACGGTTTTTTCGCTCAACCCCTTGGCGCGAGCCGTAGTCACATAATCCTGGCGCATCACTTCGAGCACACTCGAGCGCGAGATGCGCGTGACGATGGCCGCCAGAGCGGCGCCGAGGGTAAATGCCGGCATCAACAAATGCTTCGCGACGCTGACAAACCCGTCAAAGTTTCCGGTAATTATACAATCGACAAGATACAGGCCGGTAATCGACTTGATTTCAATGCCATACTCGACCCGACCAGCTACCGGCAAAAGATTGAGCTGGCCGCCGAGAAAATAGATCAGCATGATGCCCAGCCAAAAATTCGGCAGCGAAACGCCGATCAGTGCGACGCTCATTCCCGCGTGATCGAGCAGTGAATTATGGCGTATCGCCGAATAGACACCGACCGGCACGGCGATCGCAATAGCGATGAACAGGCTGGCGAAAGCGAGTTCGAGAGTCGCCGGCAGCCGCTCGGCGATAAGCTTGATTACCGGCTCGCCGAACTTGAGAGAGCGGCCGAAGTCGCCGCGCACGGCACGCGAGAGGAAATCCCAATACTGGACCAGCAATGGTTTGTCGAATCCGAGTTCGGCACGCAGTTTCGCGACGTCTTCCGGTGTCGCGTTGTCACCGAGCATCAAGGTGACCGGATCTCCCGGCGCAATATGCACCAAAAGAAAAATTAAAAACGAAATCGCTAATAAGACCGGCAGGGCTCCGATAAATCTACGAATGAGCTTGTTCATGGACGCAGCTAAAAAACGCTTTACCTAACATTCCGCTTTCTGGTTGGAGAGGAATATCACTACTGCCCTAGCTGTCCAAACGATTGGTCCAAAACTTTCAACGCATGGTCGACTTCGTCCTTATTGACATTCAAAGACGGCGCGACGCGGATCACGTTGCCATAGGTGCCGCCTTTGCCGAGCAAAAGACCGTTGTTCTTGGTCAACTCCATCAGCCGTTTGGTGCTTTGGGCGTCGGGCTTCTTTTGTGCGCCGACCAGTTCCATACCCTGCATTAAGCCCATGCCGCGAACGTCCCCGACCAATGGATATTTGCTCTTCAAGGCGTCCAATCCGTCACGTAGACGATTGCCCATGACGCGAGCGTTTTCGACGAGGTTCTCTTCTTCGATGACGTTGATCGTCGCGTGCGCCGCCGTGCAGGTTACAGGATTGCCGCCAAACGTCGAGATCGTATTGCCCTGCATGCTGTCGGCGACCTCCGCTGTCGCAATGGTGGCGCCGATGGGAACGCCATTGGCCATACCTTTGGCGAACGTCATGATGTCAGGTTCGACGCCCCAATGCTCGATGCCGAACATCTTGCCACCGGTACGCCCCCAGCCGGTCTGCACCTCGTCGGCAATGAACAAACCGCCATATTTTCGCACGATGCCGACGATCTCTTTGAAGTATTCTTTCGGCGGCACGATGAAACCACCGACTCCTTGAATCGGTTCGGCGAGGAAGGCCGCGACTCGTCCCTGCGAAGTCATGGTTTGAATCGCTTCTTCGGCATCTTTGGCGCACTTCAAATCGCAGCTCGGGTAGGTGAGACCGAAGGGGCAGCGATAACAATAGGCGTTGGCGATATGATGGACGCCGGGCACCACATTGGGCATCAGACGCCAGCTCGACTGCGCCGATAGGCTGAGCGCCAAGTAGGAACGGCCGCTGTAGCTATGGCGCAGGGTAATGACGTCCTGGCATTTCGTATAGATCTGCGCCAACAGCACCGCAGTCTCGTTGGCCTCGGTGCCGCTGTTGGTGAAAAATGATTTTTCCAGTCGGCCCGGCGTGATTTGCGCCAGCTTCTCGGCCAAGTTGACCTGCGGCTCGTTGGCGTAGAGCGTCGACATATGCTGAAACTTACGATTTTGCTCGTCGATCGCCTTGGTAACTTTTTCATTGACATGTCCGACACTGACGGTAAGTATGCCGCCGAAGAAATCCAGATACTCCTTGCCGTCGGCGTCGAATACCGAATGATCCTTGGCATGATCGATGACCAAGGGCTCGTCGTAATAAGTAGCAACGCAAGAGAACAAATATTTTTTCTGCTTTTCGAGAAC
>DATLCH010000059.1:0-6356 GCA_035526465.1 Candidatus Limnocylindrales bacterium
ACCGGAAGAATACGCCAAGATGGGTGTCGCCCGTGAGCAAGTGCTAAAACTAAAAACCGCATTCGAGTCCGGCGCCACCGTCGAACAAGCCGCGACACTGGTAAACGATCACATGGTGCGCTGCTACTACGCCGCAGGAAAACCGGAAGAGGTGAGAGATCAGATTATCGATCTGGTCGGCGCGGCCGGCAGGTTAGGCTACGATCATGTGGCCTTCGCCAAACTTGGCCCGGATTATGATGAAGCAATCAAACTGCTGAGCGAGCAAGTGGTACCGGGCCTTCGGTAAACGCCCGGACGATTATCCTGCGCGGAACCGTCAGCGAATCCGACGATGCTTACGGCTTGACAAACTTCAGGACAAATCGATCGCTCCTATCGCGAATCTTGACCACACTGAAATCGCGGGTATCTTCTGCGCGGCTGAGCATTTTTCCTTCTTCGGCTAAACGAAAACCGACGCTGGTTGCTTCCTTAATCACCAGGAGTTTGTCCATGCGGTGCAGCGTCTTGGCTTCGCTATCGCCGGCGCCCTCTTTCGCGGAATGGTCGATGACGCCGTAGCTGCCGCCGCTCTTTAGTGCGCCGAAGATCCGCGCGTTCATTGGGCGCCGGACATCGGCGGCGATCTCGTGATAGTCGAGATGGAGAATAACAAAATCCAGTGAAGCGTCCTGCGGCAGCGCCAGCTTGTCGAACGGTCCATCGAGCACTCGCACATTGGCCATGCCGGGCTGTTTCAGCCTGTCGTGCAATTCCTGGCGCGGCGCTGGGTTGGCGGAATAGACCACTCCTTCGGGTCCGACCAGCTGGGATAGAATGGCCGTGTAGTAACCTCGGCTAGCGAAAATATCGGCGACTTTTTGGCCGCGTCTGACGCCATAGAAGGCCATCAGCTCATTGGGCTTGCGGACTGCATCGATGTTTCGTTCCGCTTCCGGGCGGTTGGTGTTCGTCAAAACTTCGGAATAATTTGGCGTCGAAGTCGCGCCGCAGCCCGCCAGGAAAATTCCCACCAATCCGAACATGAAAAGGTGTGACCGGTTCTTGATCATAAATTACTCCGAGTTTGTCTCGTTTACGGACGTTGGAATGCCAGCACGAAGCGGTCGTCTTTATTGCGCTCCTTGTTGACATTGAAGTCGCGTTTATCCTCAGGCTTGCGCAGCATGTCACCGTCCTTTGCCAATTTAAAACCCGCATCGGTCACTTCTTTAATGACCTGCAGTTTATCGATGCGGTGGAGCGTTTTCACTGCGTCGTTGCCGGAGCCCTCTTTCGCTGAATGATCGACGACGCCGTAGATGCCGCCGCGTTTGAGCGCGCCGAGAACCGCCTTGTTCAATGCGCTGCGCAGACTAGGGTCGACATCGTGATAATTGAGGTGGATCAGCACAAAATCCAACGAACCGTCCTGTGGCAACGTCAGCTTGTCGAACGTGCCGTCCGTGACGCGCACGTTGGCAAATTTCCCAGTCTTCCAGCGCTGGTTGATTTCATCCCTCGCCGTAGGATTCTGCGTGTAGACTATGCCGGTTGGGCCGACGACTTCGGATAAGATCGCCGTATAATAGCCGCGCCCGGCCCATAGATCGGCAACTTTATCGCCGCTCTTTACGCCGTAAAACGCCAAAACCTCTTGAGGCTTGCGTGCCTCATCGAGTTCGCGCTCAGTGGCCGGACGATCGGGGTTGCTCAACACACGGCGATAATCCGGCGTTGTCGCGGAGCATGCGGCCATCAGCGCCATTGCGGTAAACACGGCTAGTGATCGCAAAGATCTTGCAACGTAGTGATTCATTAGAATTCCTTCCGCAGGAGAGAGTTAGGTCCAACTGTAGTGAATGAACAAACAAAAGCAAGCAAAAAGGGCTGGGTTAAATCCAAGCTATTTCCGCGTTCCGTGAGGATTTTATTTTGTGACCTTTGTGCTCCCTAGAAAATACTATGCAGGTACGATCTGGCCGACGGATTGGCAGAAGGGCTTCCGTTATCCCGGCGAAAGCCGGTATCGATCCACTCCCGCCCCTGGATGCCGGCCTGCGCCGGCATGACGAATCAAGGGAGAAACCATGTGGTCCTGGGAGGACGGCAATTTTATACTCTGTAGACGAGCGTAAGCTCATGAACAGTTTGGTTAAGACTCCGATGCGGAATATTCGCTCCGCTCAGTGCTACGTCGCACGACTGTTGTAAACTCCTTCACGGCTTCCCGTGTTGCAACGCGTGTTCGACGTCGTACTTCATCAGATTCCAGATCTTGTCCATGCAGCCGGCGAAGTCAGGATCGCGCATGCTTTTCATCGTTCGCGGCCGCGGCACATCGACGGTGACGATGCTCTTGATCAAGCCCGGCCGTGCGCTCATGACCGCGATGCGGTCGCACAGCATCACCGCTTCGTCGATGTTGTGGGTGACGAGGACGACGGTCTTTTTGTCGCGCTCCCAGATGCGCAAAAGCTCTTCGCGCATGAGCAAACGGGTTTGCGCGTCCAAGCTGGCGAAGGGCTCGTCCATTAGAATCACTTCGGGGTCATTTGCGAGGGCGCGGGCGATGGCAACTTTCTGCTTCATGCCGCCGGATAATTCATGCGGCCGGGCTCCGGCGAAATCCAACAGCTTGACCACTTCGAGAAAAAACCGGCTCACTCGTTTAAGCACCGGCTGTTCCTCATGGCGAAACTCGGCACCGAGCGGCACGTTTTCTTCGACATTGCGCCAAGGCATCAGCGCCGATTCCTGAAACACCATCGATACCGGCGATTTTCCCCGTTGTGTGCCGACGAACTGCACCGAACCGGTGCTGGGCTTTTCCAAACCGGCGATGATGTGCAAAAGCGTCGTCTTGCCGCAGCCGGTCGGCCCGATAATCCCGAAGAACTCATTATCGCGCACCTCGAGGTTGACCCCGCCGATGGCCCGCGTCGTCCCCTGGGTGGTGACAAATTCTTTGGTAACCCCGTTAACGACGACTTTCATACTAACAAGCTCGGAAATTTAGCCGCAAAGAACGCAAAGTACACAAAATTCAGAAATTTAAACATTCACTGGACTGCTCGACAATCGTGCAATTCCATGAAGTCATTTCGAGCAAAGCGAGAAATCTAATTTGCGACCTTTGCGTTCTTTGCGGCCATTCCTCTTATCCGAGAAAATCCTCCAGCCGCACATTCGCCAATCCCTGCGGTTTCACCGGTTCGAAGTAGTTTCTCAGCTCGTCCGTCAGCACCGGCCCTTTGGTGGCGTCGATCAGCATCTTCGACCCGATGCGCGGATGAAATCCCATATGCGCGCCGCTGACCGGTACTATTTCAGCGGTAAGGTCGCCGGTATGACACAGCGTGTCGGGAATAATAAGCACGTCGGATTTGGGATTTACCCGGGTAGACATGGCATACATAATCGATTGCGCATTGTGTGGGTCGATGTCGTCGTCGACGGCTATGCCGATCTTGGGATGGAGATACGGGCTCGACAACAGCGCCATCAGCGCGCTGCGCACTTCGCCCATTTTGCGCGGCTTCATCTGCACGACAATAATATGGCTGCCGCCGGCATAGGGCAAAGAGACAACATCTTTAACGTCGATAAAGCCGCCGACGTCTTTGATGCGCGCGTATAAAACCAGCTCCATTGGAAATCCATCCAACGGCTGCGACTCGGAAATCGGCCGGCCGCCCTGGAGTGCGTAGTAGATCGGGTTCTTGCGCATGGTGATGCATTTGACGTTGATGATCGGCTGCTGCAGTGTGCCGTGGGTCATGCCGGCGTGCTCGCAGAACGGGCCTTCGTCTTCCATGTAGTTGGGCGGAACTTCGCCCTCGATGACGATCTCGGCATCCGCCGGCACCATGACGTCGATGGTTTCGCAACGCACCATGTTGACGGGCTCTTGCAGTAGCGCGCCGGTGATATCGATCTCATCGGTTTCATAACTGGTCGTCCAGGTCGATGCGATGTAGTAAGCCGGATGATGGCCGATCACCGTCGCCACCGGCATCGCTTTGCCCTCTTGCCAGTATTTCTGCATGCAGATATCGGTATGGCGCTTGGGATGAACGAAGATGCCCATCTTTTTAGGACCTTTGATATGGTCGCGCTGTAAGGCGATATTCTGCGTGCCGCTTTCCGGATCTTTGACGAACTGCATCGCCGAACCGATAAACGGCACGCCGCGGTCGCTGTCGGAGTGCACGTGAATCGGAATGCGCCCGAGATCGGCGTCGTCGCCTTTCCAGATGATCTCCTTTACCGGACCGTCTTCGACGATCTTCGGTTTGATCAGGCCTTTGGCGATCCGCCCGCCGAGTTCGGTTAACGCTTTGTCTTTGGTAGTGCCCAACCCCAACGCCATCTTCTCCCGGCTGCCGCACATGTAACTCACCGCCGTCCAATTCGCGTAGCCTTTGAGATTGTGAAACATCGTCGCCTTGCCCTGCTCGTTCTCGCCGCGATAGGCAAGACCGGCCAAGTTGGTCAAAGGATCGACTTCCTTTTTGATGTCGAGCAAAAGCTTCTTTTCACGAATCAGATCGATGTAGCTACGCAGATCCTGTGGCATAGGAAACTCATCCCTCCAAAAATATTCTTGGAATGTTGTATTGCAGATCGTTCGCGGAATGCAACGCCTTTCCGCACGGGCCGATGGTTTAGAGACTGTGTCGTAATTGTCATTTCGAGCCGAAGGCGAGAAATCTTGCGTTTATATGTGGTTGGAAATGCAAGATCTCTCGCTGACGCTCGAGATGACAATGTGCACGATTCCAGAATTGCGACACAGTCTCTCCGGGGGAAGGCATCAGGACACCCAACACAGAACCGTGCGCGTCGATTGCTATTTGCCGCCAAAGACCTCGTGAAAAGTCTTGGCATAGCCTTCGAAGTTTTCCAGCACTTCGACCGGCGCGAAGACCGGTTTGATGCCTTCGATGAAGCGCGCTTGCTCCGGAGGAGTGTCGCTGCGGTCGGGGATACGATTCATGCCGCGCACCAACTCCTGGCCGCGCTTCGATAGCACGAAGTCGATAAACAGTTTGGCGGCGTTGGGATGCGGCGCTTTGGCCGAGACGCCGACGGGGTGAATGTTGGCGAACACGGGATTTAGATAGACCCAATCGACCGGCGCGCCGGCCGGCTTCATCTGCTCGAAAGTTTGCGAGTACGCGCTGAGCGCCCCTTTGAATTCACCGGCGGCAACCAGTTGCGCCAGGATCGTTCGACCGTTACGCAGCCCGACCTGTTTGGCCAGTTCGCGCATGAAAGCGAGCCCCTTCTCTTCGCCCATCGCTTTGACCATCGTGCCAAACCACTCATAGGCGCGCGTATCGATGCCGATATTGCCCTTCCACTCCGGTTTCAGCAGATCGTTGTGGGTTTTGGGAACGCTCGCACGCGGCACATTGCGCGTGTTGAAACCGAACGCCGAATAGTTGGTATAAATGGATGTCCAAGTTCCTTGCGGGTCCTTGTAACCGTCGCGAAAGAATTTACGCTCGGGTGAATCGTAAGCCGCCAGCATGCCGCGCTTCTTGAGATTGTGGCCGTAGAAACTCGTGCTCATTACCACGTCGGCGATTGGTTTGCCGGCGCGGTATTCCGTCAGAATGCGTTCCATCAACTGCGCGTCGGTGGCGCGATAAAAACTCGCTTCGATTTTTGGATAAAGTTTCTGAAAGCCATCGGTCAAAGTCTTGGTATCCGTGGCGTTGAAGGCGGCGTAAAAAACCATCTTGCCTTCTGCCTCGGCAAGCGACTTCACATCCTGAGCCCAAGCCGCACCGGTGAATGGAAACACCAACGCCGCGACAGCCGCGCACTTCACAAACCTTGAACGTTGAACCTTGAACTTTGAACGAAACATCACGGCATCTCCGCCAAAAGCCGCCCATAGCCCTGCAGCGGTTCGTTGAGATTAAGAATTTTCTTAGTCGCCCATACCTGCGCCGGAATACTCGACAGCACGGTGGTCTTCAAGTCTTTTTCCAACATCTCGATCACCGGCAGATTGTGCCAACCCGCGCCGAGCATATAAATACCGTCGGCTTTGCCGCTGGCGAGAAAAATCTTCTTGGCGAAGTTGTAGATCGCCTCAGGCGCCAGCTTGCCGGCGTCTTTGAACGGCACTTCGATGCCCTTCATTGCCTTCACCTCGAAGCCGTCGTCCTCAAGAAACTTTGCGAACCGCTGGTTCATATCGTCTTGAAAATAGGTGATGCCAACCAGCTTCTTCATGCCGAGCGCGCGAAACGCGTCAACTTGCGCGATGGTCGCGACGGTGACCGGTATTTTGTATTTCGCCGTCAGTGAATCGGCAATCTGCCGGTCCGCGCCATGCCCGCGCACCATGGTCGGTGGCG
>DATLCH010000100.1:0-4610 GCA_035526465.1 Candidatus Limnocylindrales bacterium
TAATATCTGGAATAACGCTCGCGTTATTCGTTATTTTCGCAACCTTTGATTCCAAGGCACAACCCGCTCCCGCGGCCAACCCAACGAATATTTCCGGCAAAGTCGTATCTTTGAAAGGTCCGGAATTAATCGTCGCAATTCCTAGCGGTGAGGGAACAGTGGCTATCAGCGAAAAAACCGTCGTCCGGGCCGAAGTCCCGATCAAGTTCTCCGAAATTACTTCAGGCATGTATGTTGGCGCGACCGCGACCAAACAAGCGGACGGAAACTTTCTGGCCTCTCAAATCAATATTTTCTCAGAAGACCAACGCGGAACCGGTGAAGGGCACCGTCCGTTGGGTGCTGCCACGATGACCAATGCGAACGTCGAGCGCGTTGAAGACGTCACTGTGCGGGAAGTCAAAGGACGTATGTTGAACCTCAAATATAAAGAGGGCGAGATAAACGTGATTGTGCCGCCGGACATTCCGATAAATAAACGAGTGGTAGGAGATCGCAGCCTGATCAAAACCGGCTCCGAAGTGTCAGTAACCGCGGATAAGCAGGCCGATGGTTCGCTGACCGCACGACAGATCACCGTGCGTGCGCCCAAGCCCTAATTAACACGACGCAAAGGAGGATGACGACTATTCCGCCAGAGCGGGACGGATCTTCTCGCCACGGAATACTGAATGACTTAAGCAGAAGAAAAGGCAATATATCGAACGCAGGAAAAGCGAGGAAAACATGAAAAAACTATTTCGGCAATTTGGAGTAATTTCGACGATTTTTTCTTTGGCGCTGCTCGTTGTCGTCGGCTGCTCGACGACAAATAGCTCCAGCCAAGAAGGCATGAAAGTAACATTAAGCGGCAACCAAGAGGTGCCGCCGGTGAAGACATCGGCAACTGGAAACGCCACAGTTACGATTAAACCGGACAAGTCCGTCAGCGGCACTATTTCGACGACCGGACTCGATGCCACTGCGGCGCATATTCATGAGGGCGAAGCTGGTAAAAACGGCCCCGTAATTGTGCCTTTTACCAAGGCCGCCGATGGTACCTGGTCCACCGCTCCGGGAGCGAAGCTCACCGATGCTCAATACGCGAGCTACTTAGCGGGCAATCTTTACGTGAATGTACATACCGCGGCAAACAAGGGCGGAGAGATCCGCGCGCAACTAAAACCGAGCAAATAATTTCGTAGGTCAAACGGTAAAATTTCAATCGAGAGAGGAAAATACAACATGGTACCAGGTCAAATTTTAATGTTCGCTACAGTTCTGCTGCTATCGGGCCTGGCGAGTTCGATTCCAGTCTTTGCGCAGGAAGATGTGATAGAGAAACGCAAAGCGATTATGCGAGCGAACAACGACGCAGTCTCGAAATCGATCAAAAAAGCCGTGGAGGAAAAAGATTACGCCACCATCGAGTTGAAGGCCAAGGACATTATGGCCGGAATGGATGCCATCGTAAATCTTGTCCCGCCTGGAAGTACGAGCGAAAAGTCTCGGGCCCATCCCGATATTTGGGTCAAGACCGATGACTTCAAAAACAAGGCGCTTGCGGCGCGCAAGGCGGCGGAGGCCTTGAGCAAAGCCGCGGCGGCCAAGAACGACGAGGAAATTAACGTCAAAGTCAAAGAATTAGGTAATAATCAGAATGGCGCCTGCGGCGAGTGTCACAAAATTTATCGCACCGATTTCCGCAAGGGCGGGTGAAGAGCGCCAATTACTGGCTTCATTATCTTCTCGAAGAAAGCCTCTGCCTCGCGGCAGGGGCTTTCTTGTTTCGGCTCGAAGCGTTCGCTACTATTCTGTCCTATTCTGACTCGAGGTGATTTTACATGGCAGTGAAAAAGGTAAGTTTCATAATCATAGGCTTTTTCTTGCAGCTGGTTCTCATACCACTGGCCGCGGCACAGATGACACGGCTCAATGTCGGCTACAGCGCCACCAGCGCCGATCAGCTGCCGGCTTGGGTAGCCAAAGATAGCGGCATCTTCGCCAAGAATGGTTTGGACGCGCAGGTAATCTTTTTCACGGGCGGTACCACGGCGGTGCTCGCGCTGGTATCCGGCGATGTCCCGATCGCACAAATTTCTGGTCCAGGCGTCGTTAACAGTGTACTCGCCGGGTCCGACGTGGTGTTCATTGCTGCCGGCACCGTCTCGCTCAACTACGTTCTTATGGGCAAACCGGGAGTGAAGAGCGTCGATCAGATGAAAGGCGGCACCATTGCCATCAGCCGCTTCGGGTCCGCCACTGACACCATCGCTCGCTTCGCCCTGCGTCGCATCGGACTCACCCCGGGGAAGGATGTCACGCTCATCCAAGTCGGCAGCGGACCGGAACGGCTGAGCGCTTTGCTCACCGGTAGAGTGACGGCAGCTGTGATCAACCCGCCCTCAAGTTTCCAGGCCGAAAAAAAGGGCTTGGCAGTACTCGCCGACGTCGCCAAAATGGGCTTGGTGTTCCAACATACCGGCGCGGTGACGACCAAGAAATTTATTCGCGAGCAACCCGACATCGTGCGTCGCTACGTGCGCGCCCATGTCGAGGCCGTGGCGCGTATGTGGAACGACAAAGAAGCTTCAATCAAAGCGCTCGCTCGTTTTATGGGCAGCAACATCGACCGCGAGACTTTAGAGAGGACCCGCGCTGACGTGATGCACGAATCGCTTTATCCCAAGAAGCAGTACCCCAGCGTCGAAGGGATCAAGACGGTCATCGAGGATATCGCTGAACGCGATCCGCGGGCGAAAAACGTCAAGCCGGAACAGTTCATCGACGCCACCTTTATCCGCGAACTCGATCAAAGCGGCTTCATCGACGGCCTTTACAAAAAATAGCCCGGCAGATGGAATGCTAAGCAAGCATCGCGGTGACCTGGCAACGGCTGAATTACAGGGCTGGGCTCAAGAGGTAGCTAACCGCGTCGATCCTGCCGTCCAGACCGAGGTTCTTTTCGAAGAAGACTCCAATACCTTCATCCTACGCTTGGCCAAAGACGCTCGAGTGCTGGTCTTTCGACTCTCCGCCTCGCAGGTCTACACTGACGGTCGCGAGCCGGAATGCGAGAGAACTCTCATTCGTAAAATCAAAGATTTGTGGAATTTATTGTAGCGGAATTCGGCTATCCGCACGAAGCAGCGAAACTAAGGAAACAATATTTGAAGTTCGTGCTGTTCGTGTCTTTCGGGTTGTCTTATCCGCGCGCAAGTAAGCGCGCCGCTTCTTTGGCAAAATAAGTCAGAACCATGTCGGCACCGGCGCGGCGGATCGCGTAGAGCACTTCCATCATGATTCTTTCCTCGTCGATCCAGCCGTTCTGGCCCGCCGCTTTGATCATCGAGTATTCACCGCTGACATTGTAAGCCGCCACTGGGTAACCGAACTTCTGTTTGACTCGATAGATTACATCCAGATAGGCCATTGCCGGTTTCACCATGACGATGTCGGCCCCTTCGCGGATATCCAGTTCGACTTCGCGTAGCGCTTCGTCGGAATTGGCCGGGTCCATCTGATAGGAACGGCGGTCGCCGAACTGCGGCGTCGACTCGGCCGCCTCGCGAAACGGCCCGTAAAAACCGGACGCATACTTGGCCGCGTAGGCCATGATCGCGATTTGCGGGAAGCCGTTGTCATCGAGTGCTTTGCGGATCGCGCCGACCCGACCGTCCATCATATCCGACGGCGCAACAATGTCTGCGCCCGCGCGGGCGTGAGACAAGGATTCTTTGACCAATAGCTCCAACGTACTATCGTTGTCGACGTCGCCGTTTTTGATTACACCGCAATGGCCGTGGTCGGTGTATTCACATAAACAAACATCCGTGATGACGAGCAGCTCCGGCAGCTTGGCCTTGATCTCGCGAATCGCTTGTTGAACGATGCCGCTTTCTGCATACGCCTCGGCGCCAACGGAATCCTTATGCTCGGGCAGACCGAATAAAATGACCGCGGGAATCCCAAGAGCCTGGGCTTCCTCGCATTCCCCAAGCGCGCGGTCCACCGACAGTTGCGCCACACCCGGCATCGACGACACCCGCTGGACTTTGTTTTTACCCGGCCCAACGAACAACGGATAAATCAAATTGGCCGGCGCCAGCGCGGTTTCGCGCATCATCGCCCGAAGTCTGTCGTTGCGCCGCATTCGGCGCGGCCGATATCGTGGGAAGTCCATGCGGTGCTCCGGGGTTAATTCTTGCCGCCGTCAAAGTGCTCGATCATCGCCACGATCAAGCCATCTATAGTGAACTCTCGCGCCATGACGGACGCGTGGCCGCCTAAGTCTTCAATGGTCTGGGCCGTGATCGGCCCGATACTGGCGATAGCGGTGGCGCCAACCAGCGCCGCGAGCGAAGGGTTGCCACACAGCTGAACGAAATTACTCACCGTACTCGAACTGGTAAAGGTAATCATATCGATGTCGCCCTGTTGTAAACGCTGACGGATTGTCGCGCCGTCGAACGCTGGCGCGACGGTGCAATAGGCTTCTACCACATCCACTGTCGCACCCCATTGGCGCAACGTCTCGGGCAAAATATTGCGCGCTTTGGCCGCGCGTGGAATTAAAACGTGCTTGCCGACCAGCACTGATGGCTCCAGGGATTCGAGAATGCCTTCGGCCT
>DATLCH010000108.1:0-7248 GCA_035526465.1 Candidatus Limnocylindrales bacterium
TATTGGAGACCATCGCCATCGATTTACCGCGGCCGCGAACCATGGCAATGATGAGCGCGGTAAAATTCGGCGAATACACCCTTAGGATTCGTGCTTTGCTGGCGTCGGCTGGCGGCGCCAATGCCGCGGCAATCGGCTCGACTATGTGAAATTCCGCCTTCAGTGCGCTATGATACTGACGATGAGGCAGGGCAGTACGCCGCTCCCCAATACTCCGAAAATAAATTTAGGTTTGCATGGCACCTCCAAAAGGACTCACCTACGCCCAGGCTGGCGTCAGCATCGAAGCCGGCGATGCATTGGTGCGGCGCATCGCCCCCATTGCCAAGCAAACCAAGGTGCCCGGAGTGCTTGCCGGCGTTGGCGGTTTCAGCGCGCTGTTCGATCTTAAATCGCGCGGTTACCGTGCTCCCGTGCTGGTGTCGTCGACTGATGGCGTCGGTACCAAGCTAAAGATAGCTTTTCAGACCGGTATTCACGACACTATCGGCATCGATCTAGTCGCCATGGGCGTCAACGATATCTTGACCCAGGGCGCCGCGCCGTTGTTTTTCCTGGACTACTTTGTTTGTGGCAAGCTCGACGTAAAAATTACCGAAGCGGTGGTGCGCGGCATCGCGGCTGGATGTCGCCAAGCTGGCTGTGCGCTGATCGGCGGTGAGACCGCGGAACATCCCGACGATTTTCCCCGAGGCGAGTACGATCTTGCCGGCTTCGTCGTCGGTGTCGTGGAGAAAAACCAGATTATCGATTCCGCCGCGATCGTTGCCGGCGACGTTTTGATCGGTATCCCTTCCAGTGGACTGCATAGCAACGGCTATTCCTTGGCGCGCAAGATCTTGCTCGAAAGGGGCGGATTAAAATTGCACCAACGTGTTCCCGAGCTCGGTCGTAAACTCGCGGAAGAGTTGCTCGAACCGACGCGGATTTATGCAAAAATCACCAAGAAATTGTTCGGCGAATTTCGCATCAAAGGCGCGGCGCATATCACCGGCGGCGGTATTACGGGAAATCTACCGAGAGTGTTGCCGCGTGGACGGCACGCGGTAATCGAACGGTCGAGTTGGCCGGTGCCGCCGGTTTTCAGTCTGCTTCAAAAAATCGGCGCAGTCGCCCAGCCGGAAATGGACGCGACTTTTAACATGGGGCTCGGCATGATTTTCGTTGCCGCCAAGAAAGACGCCGATCGGGTCGTCAGCGCGCTGAAGCGCATGGGCGAGGCTTGCTTTGTTATCGGCGCAATTCGCAAAGGCGCCCGCGGCGCGACGATTCGTTCTTAAAATTATGACAAAGCAACTTCCGTTAGCGGTGTTGATTTCGGGCGGCGGAACTAATCTGCAGGCGATCATCGACGCAATCGAGACCCGGGCGCTCGATGCTAAGATACAATTTGTCCTGAGTAACAAAGCCGACGCGTTCGGCTTGGTCCGGGCGCAAAAACACGGCATCCATACCGAGGTCTTGGACCATAAGGCTTATCCGAGCCGCGAGGCGTACGACCATGCGGTGGTTGATCTGTTGCACCGGCGCGGTGTCGAACTGGTGGTTCTCGCCGGCTTTATGCGCTTGCTTTCGCCGGTTTTCATAAAAGCCTACTCCAACCGCATAATGAATATACACCCAGCCTTGCTGCCGTCATTTCCGGGCCTCCACGTGCAGAAAAAAGCCGTCGAACACGGCGTACGCTTTTCCGGTTGTACAGTTCATTTTGTCAACGAGGAGTGCGACGAGGGACCCATCATCATCCAGGCGGTGGTGCCGGTGTTTCCCGATGACACCGACGAAACCTTAGCGGCACGGATTCTCAGGCAGGAACATCGGATTTATCCCCGGGCGATTCAGCTCTATGCCGAGGGTCGCCTGCATGTAAATGGTCGGCGGGTGTTGGTCGATGGCCTGAATAAGGATGAAGGACAGGTGCTTATTCAACCGCCGCTTGAACGATGAAAAAAACCAAACCGCTTGTCATATTATTAGTAAAGGTCCTCGTTAGCGGCGGTCTTCTGGCTTTCTTCTTCTCGCGAGTTCATCCCGAGCGTTTTCTACATACTTTTGCGACGGCGAATTATTCGTGGATCGCGCTGGCACTGATCATTTATCTGTTCACCCAATCGATCAGCGCCGTGCGCTGGGCCGCGCTCGCTCGGCCATTGGGAATCGTGACGCCGTTTACAGATCTATTTAAATATTATCTGATCGGTATGTTCTTCAATCTTTTCGCGCCCGGCACTGTCGGCGGCGATGTCACTCGGATTTTCTACCTGGTGCGCGACGAAGAAGCTCATGCGAAGGGCCGTGCTGTGACGACGACGCATGCCGCCATATCCGTGCTCATGGATCGCGCCATCGGTATGATCGTGTTGGTCTGGTTGGGCGCCGCGGGATTGCTGTTGTTTCCCGAATACGCGGTGCCGCCGATGGTGCGTTCGATCACGCTACTGCTGGCCGCAGGTTTCGTCGGGGCGTTATTACTACTGCCGTTGGTGCGCCGCGTGCTGCCCGAGGGCGGTCATCCCATAGTTGTCAAAATTCGCTTAGCTCTGCGTAGTTATCGAACCCAGTGGCGCGCCCTGGCGGTCGCCGCTTTGCTCTCTCTGATTGTTCATTTGATTCAAGCTTGGATGCATCGAATCATGGGCCGGGCTCTTGGTTTAGACGTGCCGTATTCGTTCTGTCTTATCGTCTACCCTCTGGTCGGCACTTTTTCCGCGATCCCTGTGAGTTTGAATGGCCTGGGATTACGCGAAGGCGGTTATATCTTTATGCTTGCCGTCATCGGTATCGGCAGTGAGCAGGGCATAGCCTTCGGTCTTTTGCTCTTCCTGATCGTGGCGCTCGATAGCTTGATCGGCGGTGTCTTGTTCCTCCTGCAAAAGTCGCCGAAAGCGGGCGGCGTGATTGCCGAGAAGGCAACTTAGATCAAATAGCTTCGGAACATCGTCGCCAGACCCAGGAACGAGAGAAATCCAAACGCGTCGGTAAGACCCGTAACGATAATTCCGGACCCGAGTGCCGGATCGAGCTTCAACGCTTTCAGTAACAACGGTATCACCGCACCGGCAAAGCCTGCCATAAGGCCAAGGTTCAACAACATCGCGCCGGCGAGAATCAGTCCGAGATACGGATTGCCCTTCCATAGTCCGGCTGCCACCGCGATCATCGCCCCGGCGGCGACGGCGATGCAGATATTCACCGATACCTGTTTGACGATGGCTTTCCATGCCGAGGAAAATTCCAGCTCGCCGAGAGCGATGGCCCGGATGATCACCGTCGCGGTCTGAGTGGCGCCGTTGCCGCCGACGCCGGCGACCACCGGCATGAACGTTACCAGCGCGACGATTTCATGGAGCGTGCCCTCGAACAATCCGACGATGGAGGCCGCCAAACTCGCGGTCAGCAGGTTGAGGATGGTCCATGGCAGGCGCATTCTGACCGAGCGCGATACCGGAGTAAAGACACGGTCTTCCTCGGCCAAGCCGACCATCTTGTACATGTCCTCGGTGCTTTCTTCCTTGATGATATCGATGACATCATCGACGGTGATGATGCCTTCCAACCGGCCCCCCTCATCGACAATGGGCAGTGCTAAAAGCTCGTACTTGGAAACGATGCGCGCGGCATCTTCCTGGTCCATGAAAACATCGGCTTTGATCGGGTCGGGAATCATCATGTCGCGCAATTTTCGCATTGGCGGCGCGATTACCAGATTGCGAATCGGCACAACCCCTACCAGTTTGCCGTCCTTCTCGACTACGTAAAGATAAAAAAAACTTTCTAATTCGCCGCGCTCGCGAATCTTGTCGATGGCGCCTTGGGCGGTTGCATCCGGCGGCAGCGCCATGAAGTCGGTGGTCATCAGGCGCCCCACCGTTCCGTCCGGATAATTGATAATCTCACGCACGGCGGCGCGACGTTCGGGATCGAGCAGCGCAAGCACGCGTTCGCGGCGGTCTTCGGGCAGGCTGTCGATGAACGTGACCGCATCATCCGGATCGGCGCGGACGATCAGACGGCCGACCTTTTCATCGTCGATCAACGCCAGAATGTCCGGCAATAATTCGGGCGGTAGTTCTTTGAGCGTCTTGGCAGCACGGCGCGATGAAAACAGCACGTCGAACAGTTGGCGCACTTCGGCCGAATCGAGGCCTTTGAAAAGCAACGCGATGTCGGCGGGGTGGCTTTTCCCGATGAAGCGCAGGACACGATCGGGCGTCGCGGTGCGCAGCATTTCGCGAACGGTATCGTAATCGATGGGAGCAGGTTTCATGTGTGCCTATAAGCTGGCGAATCGTTCCTTCATAGACACAGAGATGGTGTTTTGCAATGATTTGACGGTTTGTCCACGATTTCACCATACGGGGTAAATTTGCTATGGTCTTGAACGCGTCGAATTTAGCGGGATTAATTTCATGCTTGGACAAAATCAATCGACCGCGCGTCGCTGCATGGCGGCGAGTCTGACGGCTTACCTGGGTTGGCTCGCCATTCAGACGTCGGGTGCAACACACGCGGCTAACTTGGCTCTGGATGGGAGCCGGCCGCCGTCGTTTGCTAGTATCGCGAAAAAGACCATGCCGGCGGTGGTGAACATTTCGACTCTCACACAGCGCTCACCGCGCTCCGGTTCCAATGATCCGATTGAGGATTTTTTCAATCGATTTTTTGGTGAATCGCAGCCTCGGGAGAACAACTCGCGCAGCTTAGGCTCGGGAATCCTCATCAGCCGAGATGGTGAGATTCTCACCAGTTATCACGTTGTACGGAGCGCTGACACGATCAAAGTCAAATTATCGGACCAGACCGAGCACGAAGCGCGCTTGATCGGCAAGGACGATCGCACCGACTTAGCATTGATCAAGATTCGCCGCTCGGGCGGCAATTTGCCCTTTGCGAAGCTCGGCAATTCGAACCAATTGGAAGTTGGCGATTGGGTGATGGCGATTGGTAATCCGTTTGGTCTCGAACATACTGTCACCGCTGGGATCGTCAGCGCCAAGGGGCGGGTGATCGGTGCCGGGCCCTATGACAATTTCATTCAGACCGACGCCTCGATCAATCCGGGCAACAGCGGCGGCCCGCTGATCAGCGCGGAGGGAGAAGTGATCGGGGTCAATACTGCGATTTTCAGTCAATCCGGCGGCAATGTCGGCATCGGTTTCGCGATCCCCATCGATCTGGCAAAAAAGGTTTTGGATCAGCTGCGCAAGAACGGCAAAGTGGTGCGTGGATGGCTTGGCGTGCGCGCTCAGGATCTCAGTGCCACCCAAGTGGCTGCGCTCGGAACCATCCGAAGCGCTGCGGAGCTCGCCATCGTAACTGAAGTGACCGATAAGAGTCCCGCCGCTGAGGCGGGCATCAAAACCGGCGATGTGATCGTCGAGTTTAACGGGAAGCCGGTGCCCAGGAGCAGTGAATTCCCCAGTGTGATTGCCGACATTCCGCCGGGACAAAAGGTCTCGCTAAAAATCTTGCGCGAGAAAAAAGAGCAAACTATCGCAGTGCGCATAGGCGAGCTCGCCGATGACGCGGACCTCAACCAACAAGTCGAAGCCCGCGATGCCGAACTTGGACTGCGAGTCCAGCGTATCACGCCTGAAGCGGCCCGGCGCTTGGGCCTAAGCTCGCCCAAGGGGGTACTGGTTGTGGAGGTGCAGCCGGGCAGTCCGGCCGACCTCGTGGGGATTGAACCGGCAGATGTGATTCGCGAGGTTAACCAACGCGCCGTCACCAATGTCAAAGAATTCGAACGGGCAACCCGGCAAGGCCGGCGCGGCGATCGTATTCTGCTGCTTGTGCAGCGGGGTGACAACGCGGTATTCTTCGCGGTGAAGCGCAAAGGGTAGGAGGACTTATGTTTGGACTTGGTGTGCCGGAACTCATGGTGATCCTGGTGATCGCGCTCGTGATCTTTGGCCCGAGCAAGCTACCGCAGATCGGCAGTGGGCTCGGAAAAGCGATTCGCGATTTTAAAAAAGGCGTGACGGAAAAAGACGACGAGGAGACGAATGTCAAAAAAGACGGTCAAGATCTACCGCGCTGACCGCAATCATTAATCTAGTCTCTCTCCCTGAGCGCCAATTCCGCCAGCGTTCGCCGGCGCATAATTCTCGCTCACTCCATCCTTCAACGAATTTTAATTCGGTCGTAACAAAAACACCGGTGATTTTACTTTGAATCCTGGATAGTGACAGCTTGCCGCGCTATTCAGATAAGCGGGACTACAGCTCGCGCGTGGTGCGAAAACCGGGTGCACTCTTCCGGCCTAAGACGACGGTGTAGAGGGATGTCTTATTGAGCTTGTACACTTTTTCGACCATCAAACCGGTTGAGGCGATAAACGGTTTGAGTTTGAGGTCGGTGCGCCAGCCCAGTAACCGGGTCAGCGGGTCGATTGCTTGGGTAATCGATCCGATTACCGGCATATCGGTGGTAAAATGATTCAAGATCACGATGCGCCCGCTTGGTTTGCAGACGCGCTTGGCCTCAGCGATCATTCGCACCGGGTCAGGCACCACGGTGACGACATGGAACGCCATAACATAATCGAACGAATTATCGGGAAAGGTTAAATTGAGCGCATCCATTTCCATGACTTTGAAATGATGCCAGCCATTTTCGTGAATTTTGTGACGCGCGCGCGAAAGCATATCGGGCGCCAGATCGATGCCGGTGACGTCGCAGTGATGGGGATACGCAGGAAAGGACGTCCCAGTACCGGCGCCAATCTCGAGTATCTTCGCGCCTATAGGAATATCCAGGTTCTCAATCACCCGTTCGATGCGGTTGTAGAAGATCTTGCCGAAGATTTTATCGTAGAGGGGAGCGAATTCTCCGTAGAGTTTACTCTCGTGCGCCTCGATTTCAGCCATGCGCCCCAACCCCAATCAACCACGTCCGGCTACGCGTCGCGGATATCCTTCGGTTGTTTCTTGTAGAAGATTGAAATGTCGCGCTTGCGAAATCGCCATTGTTTACCCTTTTTGAAGGCGGGGAGGATGTTTTTCCTGGCGAATTCATTGACGGTGTCCGGACTCATGTCGAGAATCACGGCGACTTGTTTGCTATTCAGCAGCTCTTCTTCTCGTTCCACCATAGACTCTCCCTTTGGCAAACACCAGTAGGCGAAAAAGGTCGTTTTTGTCTAACAAGTTCAACTAGGGCTGTCAAGGCAGGAATCGCGCAGGGCAAGATCGCGCAGCGGCGGTGGACGATTTCAAATCCAATCAAAGGCAATGGAGCCGTGCAACG
>DATLCH010000132.1:0-8510 GCA_035526465.1 Candidatus Limnocylindrales bacterium
AAGGAAAAAGTCTCTGGCGACGCCAACCGATCGCGGCGTACATCCAGCCGCCCGACGTCAACTCCGACACCCAGGAGAAATTGAAAACCGTTTTGGCGGTGCGCGAGTATGCGCGCGACGTCCTCAAGCTCAACGTCGGCGGCAGTTACGCAAGCTATTCCTACGTCGATCGGCCGGATCTGACTTATGTTGTCATCGCTGCACCGCAGACCGAGCTGCGGCCTTACACCTGGTGGTTTCTGATCGTCGGCAGAGTGCCGTACAAGGGTTACTTTTCCAGACAAGACGCCGAGGGGGAGATCGAGCGCTTGAAGGCCAAAGGCTACGATACCAACCTGCGTACTTCGGCTGCTTTCAGCACCCTCGGCTGGTTCGACGATCCGCTATTATCCCACCTTCTCAAGTACGACAAGCTCGGCCTCTCAGAGATAGTTTTTCATGAGCTGTTTCACAATACACTCTATGTCAGCGGTCAGGGCGCGTTCAATGAAAGCGTCGCTACCTTCATCGGGCATCGCGCCGCGATCGATTTTTTTCGCGCCAAATTTGGCGCCGACAGCGCCGAACACAAGCGCGCGATTGAATGGTGGAGCGAAGAGCGCGAGTTCGGTGCGTATATTGGAGAGATCGCGCGCGATTTAACCGAGCTCTACAACAGTGCTATCCCACGCGAGGTCAAGCTGCGTCTGCGCGAAGAGGTTTTTACCCGCAGCAAGGCCGAATGGGCACGGCGCATCGCCGATCGGCCCATGCACCGTTTCCGCGGTTTTAGCCAACAGGCGCTCAATAACGCCGTGCTGATGCACTATGTGGTTTACTTGAAAGACTTGGACTTGTTCGAGTCGTTGTATGAATCGGCGGGCTACAACTTGCCTAAAACCATTGAGCTGTTGCAGCAAGCCGCGGGCAAAGGCGGTGATCCGTTCGACGCGGTGCGCCGACTAGTAAACCGCTTTAACCGGGAAAATCGCCAAGAGCACGATGAGAGGCCCGATGTTAAAACCCCAGGACTGTCATAGCAATCCGGCAAATTGCCGGATTGCTTCGATATGCGCCGACGGCGAATTCAATCCCGCTTTCATGGTGTTGAAACTCACATGGGTGGCGCCGAGGTTTTGCCACGCGAGCAGTTCTTTTCGCCAAGCGTCCGGAGCACCTTGGCCGTAGGAAATACGACCTTCAATGCCGATGGCTTGCGGCCGGCGGCCAGCGTCTCTCGCGTAGCTGTGAATCTTGTCGATCATCGCCTGGCATTTTTCGTCGGGCCCGAGGAGCGGGAACCAGCCGTCGCCCAAGCGCGCCAAGCGGCGCAATGCACGCTCGTCGCTGCCGCCGAACCAAATTGGAATCGGCCTCTGCACGGGCAGCGGGTTGATCCCGGCATCAGTGATCTTGTGCCAGCGACCCTGGAAAGTCACCGTGGGGTTTGTCCAGAGCTGGCGCAAGACTTCGATCTGCTCTTCGCAGCGGGCACCGCGATTTTTGAAGTCTTCACCCAAAGCTTCATACTCCACAGGGTTCCAACCGATTCCGACGCCAAAGCGCAGCCGGCCGCCGCTTAGTACGTCTAACCCGGCGGTTTGTTTGGCAACCAACACGGTCTGCCGCTGCGGCAGGATGATGATGCCGGTGCAAAACTCGAGTCGCTCGGTGACACCGGCGAGATAGCTGAATAGAACCAACGGCTCATGAAACATATCCAAGTGGCTGTAGGGTGCCCGCCAATCGGCCCTGCTCGCCGGGTTGGCGCCGACCACGTGGTCATAGGCTAGAATATGAGAGAAGCCCAGGGCTTCGGCCGTTTGGCCGTAGTCTTTGATATAATAGGGATCTGCGCCGATTTCAGTCTGCGGAAATACTACGCCGATTCGCATAGAGAGAGCCTCCGTCGACAAGTGGAATAGTAAGACAATTCTGCTTGGTTTTGAACTAGAGACCTTGCCTTTCGGCCTGATCGTGCGCAGATTTATCATCTAGGAATGTTCCTTGACTTAACCCAGGCGTTTCGTAGGATGTCGCGCATAGGAGTAACGGTATGAACGGTTTACGAACTACTATTCTTTTGGCGCTGTTGACCGCCCTAGTTGTGTGGATCGGCCAAATGGTCGGCGGTCCCCAGGGCGCGGTAATGGCCTTGATATTCGCCGGTGTCATGAATTTTTTTAGCTACTGGTTCAGTGACAAAATAGTTCTCAAAATGTACAGGGCGCAGGAAATTTCCGCCGCTGACGACCCCGAGCTTTACGGGATAGTTCAGGATCTGGCCACTCGCGGCGGGTTGCCGATGCCGAAGGTCTACATCATTCCGGAAGATACCCCGAATGCCTTTGCCACTGGCCGCAATCCTGAGCATGCCGCAGTGGCGGTGACGGCAGGCATCCGACGTATACTCAATAAGCGCGAGCTCGCCGGGGTGCTGGCCCATGAGCTAACCCATGTCAAAAACCGCGATATCTTGGTCAGCAGTATCGCTGCGACGCTGGCGGGGGCGATTTCCTACTTAGCGCACATGGCGCAGTGGGGAATGATCTTCGGAGGGGGCCGCAGCCGCGACGATGAAGGCGGAGGCAGCAACATTTTCGGCCTGCTGTTCATGATGATCGTTGCGCCGATCGCCGCCATGTTAATTCAGATGGCAGTATCTCGCTCGCGCGAGTATATGGCCGACACAGGCGGCGCGAAGATTTCCGGCGATCCGTTGGCCTTGGCCAGCGCCTTACGAAAACTGCACATGGGCGCGCAAAACATTCCCTTACAGGTGAGCGATGCGACCGCCACTTCAACGGCGCATATGTTCATCGTTAACCCGCTGAGTGGCGCTGGGCTGGCGAATTTATTTAGCACTCATCCGGCGATGGAAGAGCGCATCGCCCGACTTGAAGCGATGGCGAAAGATATGAGCTACTTGCACGCTTAACCAGTCAGTCAGCCGGGGGCGCGGCCACGCGCCCCCGTACAGTTTCTTCCAACCAGGCCGATAGAACGTCCAGCCCCCGCGGGCTAATCTCGTGGCCCATCTCATATTCTTGGAATATCAGCGGAACCTTGAGGTCGCGCAAGCGCTCTACCGAGTCGCGTGCACGGGCGATTTCGATCTGCGGGTCTTGGATGCCATGTTGTATCAACGTAGGCAGTGACTGCACCGCGGCGCTGATCGCCAGCCGCGGCGTCAATTCTCGCGGTAACCACGTGCTGAGCGCCGCTAAACCGGCGAATCGCTGTGGATGGGTCAATGCCAGACTATATGCCATCACCCCCCCTTGGCTGAAACCAAGAACGGCGAGCCGCGTCGGATCAAGGTCATACCGCTTAAAACAATCGTCGACAAACAATTGCAACACACTAAGGGAGGTCAACATGCCTTCGATGTCCGGCACGCCGCCGGCACTCGCACCGTACCACGCGTAACCCACCGCTTGAGGGCCGATGGGAGTTTCAATCGGCGCCTGCGGAGAAATAATCAGGAACTTCCCGCCGCCGATATACGGTGCAAGGCCGAGTAAATCGAAGGCATTGGCGCCGCGGCCGTGCAAAGTTAGAATCGTCGGATGCGGTCCTGGGCCGGCTGGTTGATAGACGGTATGGATGAGGTTCATGCATCGCTCCAACGATTTTTTTCATTGCACTCGCGTAATGTGCAATGTTTTACCTGCCGACGTTTGAATCCGCTGCTGATATGCGCGGGCGAAATTTGCACGTTCTTGAGACTGCCAGACGCTATTCTTTCATCTGTTCTAAGTGCTTGATGCCGACGCGCAACGCGGCCGAGACCGTTACGACGGTGACAGCTAGCACGATCAGCAGCGAAGGTGCAATCACGGAATACTCGGGCACGAATGTGCGACCACGGTTAAAGGCGCGCATGGCTAGCGTGTAGATAGGCCAGGCAACGATCATCACGTTAAGGCCGATGAACCCCATGCTGAAGATCATGCACACGGCACCACCGAAGCTAGTTGGGATCTCGGCGGCATTTTCATAATCGAACTTGGGATAGGTGGCGCCCAAGCCGACCCCAATGGCGGTGATGCCGAAAGTCATCAAAAAGATCGTGATCAGTGACAGCGCCATCATCCAGCCGGGCACTTTGAGCAATAGGTTGCTACAAAAAATCAGCAGCTCGCCGAGCACACACAGTGGCACGAAGTTCAACCAGAATTTACTCCATAGCAGTGCTCGCAGTGAGATCGGCGCCGTCTGCAGTAGCCAAAATGCTTTGCCTTCCAGACTCACTGCGGGAAAAGCGAAACGAACTGCTATGGCACTGAGGACGAATCCGGCCAAGCCAAGATTGGCGAATGATACGACCGTGCGGATGGTTCCCGCCGGCATCGGCGAGCGGTCGAGTGGCAGGACTTTAAAATTATAGAGATAGACGATTATCAGAGCGCCGAGTAGTAACAGCTGCGACCACTGTGTCGAATCGCGCAGGAAGGTTTTGATGTCCTTGAGCATGAGCGCGCGCGTGATTGCTGGAAAAGGCACGGTTATGACGTCGAGCAGGCGGTCCAGCCAGGCGAGCTTGCGCCGGCCTTGTCGCGATTCTTGAGCTTTCGACCAGCCATCGAGATAGACCAGGCTCGAACACCAACTGGCTGCCAACGGCAGAAACATCGCGTAGCTCGTGAGCAGCGCAAAGAAGAAGGGCTGTTCGGTGTCGCGCTTGAACAACACGCCGGCGAGGATCTCCGCCAACCAACTGCTCGGCAGATAGGGCGATGACGGGGTTTCCATAGCGCTTAGGAACTGCATGAAATTGCCGAACGACTCGGGCTGCACCAGGCGTTCGGGTTGGGAAAAGCGGAACAGAAAGTACATGATCAAAAAGGCGATCAGACCGAGGAAAAAGAACAGGTCCCGGATACGCTTGGCGGGCATGGTGTACACCAACAGATGAGTGACCAGTGCACCGATGGCGGCCGGGATGAGCAAGAATAGCGGCAGTATCATCGCGATCCACAGATAGAGAGTGATGCCGCCGCCGAACACCGAACCGTAAGCGGCGAAGATCGGCAGTGAAAAGAACAGCACCATCCAAGACGAATTGACCGTGGTGGCGATCAAGCGAGCGAAGAAAAAGCCGTTGGGCGATACCGGCGCGGCGTGGATCAGATCGAGATCACGCGCAAGAAAAAACGTCGACAAAGCCGCCACCAGGTTGCTGAACAGCAGCATCGACAGGAAGGTCAGCAAAATTATCAGCAGCAATTGATAGGCGAGGGCGGGCCCGAGCTCGTAGACCGTTTCGAAGTAGCGCAAGACGCGGCGGATGAGCAGATACGTGCCGATCCAGAACAAGCCGGCGAGCAGCGTTAGCGACATCCGTCTTGTCCAAGAGTGGCTACCTCGGAAAAAACTGTTTTTCCATGACAGCCACAATGGCGAGAGCAGTAACGCGACCGAACTCATATGAGGCTTTGCGCCGCAGGCACTGGCAACTCCTGCTCGCGGGTGAGTTCGAGAAAGGCGCTTTCGAGACTACCGTTTCCGCGGGCTGTCTGCGCGTGGATCTCGCTCATGGTCCCGCAGGATATTAAGCGACCTTTGCGAATGATGCCGATGCGATGACAAATTTCCTCGGCAACGCTAATGCTGTGGGTCGAGAGAAAAACGGCCGTGCCGTTTTTGGCCAAAGCGCAGAACAGATCTTTGAGAGTGCGCGCCCCTTTGGGGTCCATCCCAACCATCGGTTCGTCGATGACCAGAATCGTTGGATCATGAATCAACGCGCTGCAAACTACCAGACGCTGTTTCATGCCGTGCGAGTAGCTTTCGACCAGCTCATCCTTCCACGGGGTTAATTCCAGGTGATCGAGGAGTTCAGCGCTGCGCCTGCTTAGTCGCGCCGGGTCGACCCGATGAAGTTTGCCGACGAACTGCAAAAACTCGCTACCGCTGAGTTTTTCGTAAATAAATGGTCGATCGGGGATGAAGCCGGCAATCGCCTTGGCTTTCTGAGCATCGCTGACGACATTGTGGCCGTTCAACAGAACCTGTCCCGAAGTCGCTTTCAGGATGCCCATTATGCAACGGATCGTCGTAGTCTTGCCGGCGCCGTTGGGACCGAGGAAGCCGAATATCTCACCCGCTGCGACCTCTAGTGTCAAATTATCTACCGCGGCGAGCTTGCCGTACTGTTTACTCAGGTTTTTGATTTGAATCATTCAATTTTGATTTGCGCTTAAAGTGACGAGTCGAAGTATCGATCCGATATCCTGTTGGTCACATAACCTCAATTTTCAAATTGCCGATAAGTTGAAGAATGTCGACTTGGCGATCGATTTCGCCCTCGATAAATTTCACATGCGTAACATCAGCGGGAAATTGGTTGAGCACCGAATCAAGGGCGACCCAACGGCCGAGCCAAATCTCCGACCAAGCATGGTAGTAAAACGCGCCGCGCAGATAAACGACGCCGACGACTGTCTTCGCCGGGATCCCTGCAGCCCGCGCTAACGCGTTGAATAGGACGGTGTGTTCGTTACAGTCGCCTTTCTTCACGCGCAGAACTTCCAACGCGTTGGGAATACTTATGGTAGGTTCCTTGGCAAGCTCGCGGTAAACCCAGTCCTTTAACTTTATCGAAGCCAGAAGAGCTTTACTTTCCGAACCGACGATGCGCGCCGCAAGCGACTTGATCGTCGGATGATCCGACTGCATGAAAGCGGTGGGCTGCAAAAAGGTTTGCAGCGGAGGTTCTTTGACCGGAATCGCCGTAGGCGTGAGTGTGGTGAGATCTTCTCGAATGACCATCAAGCGGTCGCCGGTGAGTTTTTGCCGTCCTCCATCGAGCGCGAAGTTCGCTAGATCCACACCTCCGAGTTTTAATTGTATCGCTGACAGCGATTTAGCATTGGGTATGGACGTAGTGACCGGGATCGCCGCCTGGGCGGTCATGTCCGACGGCACGGAGCGAGACGGCAGATTTTTCGCTTCGGCTTGGCTTTGCCGGGTCATCGACATGCCCGCAGGCGATTCTTCTTTCAACGTCCGGCCATGGACATCGACCCACGAGAGAACGGAAATTCCAGCGAAGCTTTGACGCATTTTGATCGCCGGTTCGAGGCGGTTGCCGATGCGGATCTGTTCGCGTCCTTCGATAATTATGGTGGTAACCTGCTGCGACAGCGTCGATGGATCGAAAGTCGCGAAGTAGAATTTTTTGCCGATTTCTAACTGCTGGGTGACAACATATGGTTTGAGCGACGCGAGCAAATAGGGTGCCTGGGTCAGAGTGATCTCGCGTGACGAGCGGTGGCCGGCGGAGTCGATATCCAGAGACAGCTTGTTATTCGTAACCGCGCCGCGCGCTTTGAAGCCGATCTCCTTGGAACGGAGGGCGAAATCGAAGCGCTGCAAAATCCAATCTTCGTCGGCTTCCATCTCTAGCCGGGTCTCCGCGGGCTGGACCGTCCCCAGTAAATTTAAATTTATTCGGGAATAGTCATTCAGTTTATATCCCCTAGCTTTCGGGACGATCGACTGGGAGGCATAGCCGATCTTTTCACCGCGATAGTAGATACCCCACCATTCTTCGCTGGCCTCGATGATTGTTTCGCTGCCGCGTAGCGTCAGGAGCGGCGGCGGGGCAACGCTCTGGCGTCTGATGAGAAGGAAATTCATCACGGCCCAGAACAGAACAATGCCGACGCCAATGGATCGCCTAACAATCATAATGTAGAACCTATATGGTAAGGCTCCGGCTCTCGTGAATCAATGTGAATCGTAATGTCCTCTTATGGTTGCTAAAGAAATATCGTTTGCCGCAGATCGCATGTTAGGCCGGCTCGCCAAATGGCTGCGCATTCTTGGCTACGATGTTATATACGGCCAGCATCTCTCTGGGCGTGGTTTGATTCGCGCCGCACGCCAGGACGGCCGGTTAATTCTGACACGTGACCGCAGTCTGCGGCGTAAGCAGCCGCCGCCGTTTCTGTTCATCGAAAGCAACGACTACGTCGAACAACTGCGGCAGGTGCTGCGTGTATACGATTTGTCTCCCTGTGACCGCCTATTTACCCGCTGTTTGGTATGCAACTCGCAATTGCAGCCGCGTTCCAAGCAAGCGGTGGAAAAACTGGTACCGGAATATGTGTTTGCCTCGCAGGAACGCTTTTCGTGGTGCGGTTGCTGTCAGAAGATTTATTGGCCGGCCACGCATCATCAGAGAATGCTTGCCGCGCTTGCAAGAGTTGCCGTCATTTCGTGAAACGAAACACACGTTACGCTTGTTGGCGTCACCAGTAAATTGAGCTGGAACTGGAAATCCATCCGAGCGTATGCTAAAAACTGTCCCTGTTCTTTTGCTTCCCCGGTAGCTCAGTTGGTAGAGCAGGTGACTGTTAATCACCGGGTCGGGGGTTCGAGTCCCTCCCGGGGAGCCAGCTATTCATACTCGAAACCTTGTGTTGAGCTGTCCGCTACCATTCGTTTCCTCGCTTTTGTCGATGTAGTTTTGGCCATTAAAATTTTGATGCCGTGAATGAATTTTTCAGACCACCGTGACTCGG
>DATLCH010000151.1:0-5663 GCA_035526465.1 Candidatus Limnocylindrales bacterium
GTCTTCGATCAAGTGGAGGCAAAAAAGGCGGCTGAGAATCCCTTATTCAAAGAGGTCTCCGAGTCGCAGCGCGCCTTCGCGGCACGCGCCGTGAAGTGGGACCTCGACACCAACGTTGCCCGCCGCATGGCTTACAACCACTATTTTGCCAAGCCTGCGGCCAAGAAGGGTTAATCCTCGGACCCTTTGCCGCTATTCGCCAGTCATCCGGCAGCACCGGATGACTGGCCTTTTTTTAGAAAAATTATGAACGCTCAACCACTGCTCCGTCTGATCGACCAAATCAGCTACTGGACGGGCAAGGCGTTTGCCTGGCTGATCCTGGCATTGACGCTGGTGGTATCGGTCGAGGTGTTCAAACGCTACATTTTGAACGCGCCGACTTCGTGGATCTTCGATCTGAACAATATGCTTTACGGCACACTATTCATGATGTGCGGCGCCTACACTTTGGCGCTCGCGGGTCATGTGCGCGCCGACTTCGTGTACATTTATCTAAAGCCGCGCGCCCAGGCGTCGCTTGATCTGATTTTGTATTTTCTCTTTTTTTTGCCGGGCATACTGGGGCTCATCTATGCAGGCTACGGCTACGCCGCCGATTCTTGGCGCATCGCCGAACATTCGAATGTAACGGCGGAAGGTCCGCCCATCTATTACTTCAAGACGGTTATTCCGATTGCCGGGGCGTTTGTCATGCTCCAGGGCTTGGCGGAAATTGTCCGCTGTATTCTATGCATCAAGACCGGCGCCTGGCCGGCACGTCTGGACGACGTCGAAGAGATCGATGTCATCGAAAGCCAACTTTCGCACAGCGAATTCATCGATGAGGAATCGCGGCTCGCAACCATGAGATCGGCGCACGCCATCGACGACGCGGCACGTCATCGGAGCTCAATGGACATGGACGAGAAAGAAAAAAAACCATGAGCGATCCGCTACTCGGCTTGACGATGCTGGGTCTCATCGTGGTCGCGATCATGATGGGGTTCCCGACCGCATTCACGCTCATGGGCTTAGGCATGATCTTCGGCTACATCGCGTTCTGGGATCCGGCCCATCACTGGTGGCAGAACCGGGCCTTCGATCTGATGGTTCAGCGAACTTACGGCGTCATGACCAACGACACGCTGTTATCGGTGCCTTTGTTTGTTTTTATGGGTTACATCATGGAACGCGCCGCGCTGGTCGACCGCATGTTTCACAGCGTGCAGCTGGCGTTCCGCCGCGTGCCGGCGTCCCTGGCGGTTACCACTTTACTCGTCTGTGCTTTCTGGGGCATCGCTTCCGGCATTGTCGGCGCTGTCGTCGTGCTCATGGGTGTGATTGCGATGCGGCCGATGCTCAACGCTGGCTACGACGTCCGGTTGGCCTCAGGAGCAATTACCGCCGGCGGGACTCTCGGTATTCTCATTCCACCGTCGGTCATGCTGATCGTCTATGCCGCCGTCGCCGGCCAATCGATTGTTAAACTCTATGCGGCGGCGATGATTCCCGGTTTTTTCCTGACATTTCTCTATCTTCTCTACATTCTTGGCTGGGCGATCATCAATCCGAAAATCGCGCCACAGCTGCCGCCGGATCAATATCGCGTCAAAATTCCCGAGTGGCTGAAGCGTCTGGAACGAAGCCCCTCAAAGCGCGTGTCTAGCGGTATTATCGCGGCGCTTTTTCAACCAGGCAAACTAAAAGGCGCAACTCGGCCGGATGGTAAACCGGTCAGTTACGGTTTCATTGTCAGTAATGTGATCGCGCTGATGGTGCCATTGGCGCTCACGATCGGAACCTACGCCGGCACCTGGTGGTATGTCGTCATTCACAATGCGCCGGCGACGACTACCTCGCCGGAGGCTAACCCGCAATTGCCAGCGCCACCCGCACTAACGGACAAACCTCAGGAGCTTGGCAGCACTGAAGAGAAGCCGCAGGAGTTGGGGAATGCGGAAGAAAAACCGGCGGAGCTTGGTTCAGCGGAGTCTACTGTCGAGTCGACAGAGACCGTGCGCGGCGCCGACGCGCCGCCACAAGAGATGACTGCAGTGACCGAACAGCCGAGCACCGCGCCCGCGGGGGGACGAGTCGTACCGAGGCAATTCTATACTTGGTTTTGGACTCTGGCGGGGCTGTCGACGCTGCTACTGCTTTACTACTACTGGCGCATGGACGGTGAGCAGTTCGAGATTCTCAAAGAACTGTCGGTCGCCGTGGTGCCGCTCGGTGTGCTGACCATCGTTGTATTGGTGGTGATACTCCTGGGAATTTGTACGGCGACGGAGTCAGCCGCCATCGGCGCCTTGGGAGCGCTCTATCTCGCAGTGTTGGTGAAGTTCCCGCACAGTTGCGGCTGGTGGAGCCTGCTGGGCGCTATAATCGGTGTGGCGCTGGGCATGCAACGCGGCGATATCGCGACATTGATCGTGTCCGGATCGCTTGGCGCGACCTTTGTCGGCACTGGGATTCCGCTCTTGATTGCCCTGCCCAAGTCACCCGAGCTCCGGCGCAATCTCAAGGAAGCCACCTTTCTCACTGCCAAAACCACCGCGATGGTATGCTGGTTGTTCATCGGCTCAGCGCTATTTTCCGCGGTCTTTGCTTTGCACGGCGGTCAAGGGCTGATCGAACGCTGGGTGTTGAGTTTGAATCTATCGCCGCTGGGTTTTCAGCTAGTCGCCCAGGCGATTATTTTTTTGCTGGGCTGGCCACTCGAATGGACCGAGATCATCGTGATCTTCTGTCCGATCTTTATTCCGCTGTTGAGCCATTTCCACGTCGATCCGATTTTGTTCGGCACGATGGTGGCGGTCAATCTACAAGCGGCATTCTTGTCACCGCCAGTGGCGATGTCGGCGTTTTATCTCAAAGGCGTGGCGCCCAAGCATGTTACGCTGAACCAAATCTTTGCCGGCATGATGCCATACATGATCATCGTCTGCTTATGTCTGGTGTGCATGTATATCTGGCCGGGAATGACGTTGTGGCTGCCGGAATTTCTGTACGGGAACTAAAACATTCAACGCATTGAAGGGTTCAAATAATTCAAAGATGTCGAAAAATTTGCGCTATATCGTTCCATGACATTAACCAATCTTCATCTGCTTTCTGCCTCCGAAGGGATGCGGCTAACTCGCGATGGGGTGATTTCTTCGGAGCAACTTGTCGAAGCCTGCTTGGCGCAGATACGCGCTGTCGATGAAAACATTCAAGCCTGGGCATTTCTCGATCCCGAATATGCGCTGACGCAAGCCCGGGCGTTGGATCAGTTGCGCTTGACTGGTCAGCCAATAGGACCGCTCCACGGTATTCCCGTCGCGGTCAAAGATATTTTCGACACCGCGGACATGCCGACGGAGTATGGTTCACCGATTCACGTCGGACGCACACCGTCGCGCGATGCCACGGCGGTGGCTTTGCTGCGTGCTGCCGGAGCAGTGATCATGGGCAAAGCGGTGACTACCGAGTTTGCTTTCCTCAGCCCAGGTAAAACTCGCAATCCACACAATCCCGCGCATACGCCCGGCGGCTCCTCAAGCGGCTCGGCGGCGGCGGTGGCGTCGAACATGGTACCGCTCGCGATCGGCAGCCAAACGGCTGGATCGACGATTCGCCCGGCAGCCTATTGCGGTGTGATCGGTTTCAAGCCGACCCATGGGCTGATTTCGCGCCATCGGGTATCGCCGCTTTCTCGCACCCTCGATCATGTCGGTCTGTTTGCCCGGACCATCGACGATATCGCATTGCTCGCTGAACAGTTGGTCGCGCACGATGAAAACGATCCTGACACTCAGCCGCGCGCTCGGATTCCATTTTCAACCATTTCAACTGAAGAGCCGCCGCTCGCGCCGATGTTCGCTTTCATGAAGACGCCCATGTGGCAGCGCGCCGATGAGGAAACCAAAGAAGGGTTCGCTGAAATCGTCGAGCAGCTTGGTGCTCAAGTGGAAGAAGTGGAGCTGTTTCCGTCGGCTCAGGAGGCTTGGCAATGGCACCAGACGATCATGGCCGCCGAAGTGGCACATAACTTCGAACGTGAATGGCAAAACTGCCGTGCGCTGCTATCCGAACAACTACGCGCTCAGATCGAACGCGGACTCGAGGTGAGGGCGTTGGATTATCAACGAGCGCTCAAACAGATCGCACCGATGCACGACAGTTTCGTCGAGCTTTTCGAGCAACGCTACGATGCAATCCTGACACCGGCGGCGCCGAGTGCCGCGCCCCTAGGGCTAATGTCGACCGGCGACCCAGCATTTTGCACTCTGTGGACGTTATGCGGAATGCCATGCATCACTTTGCCGCTGCTGCAGAGCACTAACGGTCTGCCCATCGGCATACAACTCGTCGGTCCGCGCGGCGGCGACGCGAGACTCTTACGCACGGCGCGCTGGCTGGCGGCGAAGATGGTGGAGAGCTAGAAGTCGTTTAGTCTTTGGACAATTCGAGGCGATTGCCGCTCGGGTCGACGATGTAAACCGAGTATCCCGGGCCTTGGCCGTGCAGTCGCATGCCATCGGTTTTGATGCCTTTGGCTTCGAGCTCGTCGATCAAATCTTGCCCATTGCCTGGTCCTTCGATATCGAAAGTGTGGTGCGGTACGCCCGGCGCTCGTTTCTCCGCGGCATCGAACAGACCTAATCCAGTGTCGCCGGTGCGCAGGCGGACAACTTTGACGCCGGCGATGGTTTGTTCGGCGGTGATCTCGGCGCCCAGCGCGTCTTGATAGAAACGCGCCATGTGACTGAGATTATCGGCATGTATGTTCCACGAGCGCATGCGTAACACTTTCATTGCATCCTCCTTCGGGTGGATTGATAAGACCCATTCGTTTACCGCCTAATCGACATGACTCCAGGCGTGGTAGGAACTGCGTACTAGCGGGCCGGACTCAACATGGCGGAAGCCGAGCTTGTCGGCTTCAATCTTAAATTCTTTAAACTCCTCCGGGTGCAGGTAGCGTTCGACTTTCAACAGTTTCGGCGCAGGTTGCAAGTATTGTCCGAGCGTCACGATATCGACATTGTTCGCTTTCAAATCGTGCAGTGTCGCCATCACTTCGTCTTTGGTTTCGCCGACGCCGAGCATCATGCCGCTCTTGGTGAGAACCCCCGGCTGCATGTCCTTCGCGGTTTTTAATATGTTAACCGAGCATTGGTATGTGTGACCCGGCCGGACCTTGCCGTACAGGCGCGGCACGGTCTCGATGTTGTGGTTCAATATTTCGATTCCCGAGCTGATAACGGTTTTAAGGGCGTCAAGGTTGCCCTCGAAGTCGGGAATCAACAGCTCGACTCGGATGCCCGGATTCAAATTCTTGATCCAGAAAACCGTCTTGGCGAAATGATTGGCGCCGCCGTCGGAAAGATCGTCGCGATTGACCGACGTGACCACGATGTGGTCCAAGCTCAAATCTTTGACAGCGAGGCCGACATTGCGCGGTTCCTCCGGGTCGAGTGCCAGCGGCTTGCCTTTGTCGATGGCACAGAAGCGGCAGCCGCGCGTGCAGGTGTCGCCGAGAATCAGAAAGGTTGCGGTTTTGTTGCCCCAGCATTCGCCGATGTTTGGACAGCGCGCTTCCTCGCAAACGGTGTGGAGGTTTTTCTCGCGCATCAATTTTTTTAACCGCAGGTAGTTTCCATTCCCCGGCGCTGCGACTTTGATCCAATCGGGAT
>DATLCH010000159.1:0-6831 GCA_035526465.1 Candidatus Limnocylindrales bacterium
CGCCAATCCATCTTCAGAAAACATACCGCCGCATACTGACATTGATGATAACGCCGACGGCGAACATCATCGACGCCAGAGCGGAGCCGCCATAGCTTACCATCGGCAGCGGCACGCCAACGACCGGCATAAGTCCCGTCACCATGGAAACATTGATCGTCACGTGCCAGAACACGATCGACAACATACCGAAAACCAAGAGTGCGCCGAAGCGATCTTTGGCCCGCTGGACGACGCGTAGACAATAAGCAATCATCATTACGAACATCAACAAGAGCACGGCGCAACCGACGAAGCCCCATTCTTCCGAGAACACCGCGAAAATAAAATCCGTATGTTGCTCCGGTAGAAAATTCAAGCGGTTTTGCGTGCCATGCAACCAGCCCTTGCCAAATAGCTTTCCCGAACCCACGGCTATTTGCGATTGAATGACATGGTAACCCGCCCCCAACGGGTCGCGGTCCGGGTCTAGAAAAGTCAGAATGCGGTTGCGTTGGTAGGTCTTTAAAAATTGCCAACCAATTGGCAACAAGGCGATACCGGCGGCGACCAGATAAGAAAACGACCGTAGCCTCAAACCGCCCATCAGTACCATACTAACGAAAACGATGCCGAGAATGATCGCCGTGCCCAAATCGGGTTGAATCAAAGTCAATAAGATTAGCGGTGCAACGATCACGAAGGGCACCCAGAGATCGCGCAGATAGTATCCTTTGGCCGGTTCGTCGCTCTGAAAATATTTGGCCATGACCAAAACGATGGCGAGTTTGGCGGGCTCCGACGGTTGCAGCCGAAAAAAGCCGAGATTGATCCAGCGCTGTGAACCGCCGCCGGAATGCCCGACGATTATTACCAGAATCAAAAGCAGCAGCATCAATCCATAGAATGGATAAGCCAGTCGATCGATGTAGTGATAATCGAAGCTAATCGCGACGAACATTGCGATCAGGCCGAGTCCGAGCCAGGTGAACTGGCGCATCGGCAAAGCGCCCGCATGGCCGGTCGTGAGATTGTAATTGGCGCTATAGATGGTGGTGATGCCGATCGCGACGAAAGATAACACGAGTAGAAAAAGCGTCCAGTCGAAGTGCGAGATCAAACGCCGGTCAATCTGCAAGGGTTTCTCCCGGCGCCGGCGCCTTCACATGCTGATTTTCGCTCGGCTGTTTTTGCAGTTCGATAAATTTTTCGTAAACCTTCTTGGCCATGGGTGCCGCGGCATCACCGCCATGGCCGCCGTGCTCGACCAGCACTGCAATGGCGACCTGCGGCGACTGGACCGGAGCATAGGAAACAAACCAGGCGTGGTCACGCGTGAAGCGGCTCAGCTGTTCAGATTTAACGTAGCCTCCCTTCATCTCAACGACTTGGGCGGTGCCGGTTTTGCCTGCGACTTCGACGAGCGCCGACTTCGCCATGCCTCCAGTGCCGGCTTTGACGACATCGGCAAGGGCGTTGTGCACCCGGCTAAGGGTATCCGGTTTCATCTCAATCGTACGGATCAATTCAGGACCAAACTCGCGCACGCTAGAGCCGTCCACCGATTCGACCTTGCTGACTAGGCGGGGCCGATACAGCTTGCCGCCGTTGGCCACGGCCGCCATCATATTAGCGAGTTGCAATGGCGTTACCGTTACATAACCTTGGCCGATGGCGACCGATAGGGTTTCGCCGGGAAACCACGGCTGGCGATAGCGTTTCAATTTCCAGGCAGAATCAGGAATCATGCCGTTGCGTTCATCGTCCAAAGCGATGCCGGTTTTTTCACCGAGACCAAAGGCGCGCGCCCACTTGGCGATTTTGTCGACCCCCAACTTGGCGCCCAATTGGTAGTAATAGGTGTCACATGACTCGACCAAGGACCGATGCAAATTCACCGCGCCATGACCGCCCTGTTTCCAGTCGCGAAAATTACGGTTGCCGAAATGATAGAAACCCGGATCGGAGATTTGCGCACTAGGATCGACCGCGCCCTCTTCGAGTCCGGCAATGAACATGACTACCTTGAAAGTCGAGCCCGGCGGGAACTGTCCCTGCGTGGCGCGATTGCTTAACGGCCGCAGCCGATCGTTCACCAAGGCGTTCCATTCTTTGCCTTTAATGCCGCGAGCGAATACGTTCGGATCGAATGCCGGCGTGCTGGCGAGCGCCAAGATTGCTCCAGAGTTCACATCTATCGCGACGATCGTCCCTTCTTTGCCCTGGAGCGCTTCGTAGGCGGTCTGCTGCATCTGACGATCGAGTGTCAGGTGCACAGTGTAACCGGGAACATCGTTGACTTGGTGCAGCACGCGCACCCGGCGTCCGAGCGCGTCGACTTCGACCTGCTGGCCGCCATGCTGGCCACGTAAAACATCTTCCCAGTGCCGTTCGAGACCGGATTGACCGATCTCATCGCCGACTAAATATCCCTGCTCTTTGTAGTTCTTCAACTGACGCTGGTTAATTTCACCCATGTAGCCGAGGATGTGAGCAGCGATGGGACCGTCGGCGTAGTTGCGTCGTGGCCGCACCCGCAAGCTCACGCCGGGCAAGTCAAGTTGGTGCGCTTCCACGGCAACCACCGCAGGCCACTCGATATCTCGGCCCAAAACAATTTCATCGAACGCGGAGCGACTCTTGTTTTCTGCATACGTCTGCAAGAGTTCGTCGGCACTCCACGCCAGGCGTCCGGCGAGTTCGCGCAACGTCTGCTCAGGTTCTTTGGCGTCTTCCGGGACAAAAATAAGATCGAATGAAGGGCGGCTATCGACCAGCAACTCGCCGCGGCGGTCAAAGATCATGCCGCGGGTACCGGGCACGCGCTTAAGCCGCACTCGATTGTTCTCTGACAGAAACGTGTAACGTTCGCCGTGCAGCCATTGCAAATGGACCAGGCGCGCGGTTAGACCGATGAAGACCACGGCGAGCAGCACATAAAGGTAATTCGCGCGACGGCGAATTTCCGGCGCACCATCTTGTTTGTTGATTTGTAGTGCCGCCATCGTCTTATTTTATTATGGAGTCACCGGAGTGAATCTATCCACTAAATGTTGACCGCGCCGCAATAGTGCGAAAACCAAAGGTGCGAGCAGCGCCGCGAACAAAGCTTCCCACATGACATAGCGCGCCGCTCCCGCCCAAAAACCATCGACACTCAAAAATATCGCCCAAATCAACACCATGGTAGCGCCTTTGACCAGAGCTGCCAATAATACCACGACCGAACTGACAATCGGATGATGCAACCAAATCGAGCGCGCGCACAAATATACCGCCAAATACACCAGCGACATGGCAAAGGCGTTAAAGCCCAAGATCGGACTCGAGACGATATCGATGGAATAGCCCAAAAGAAACGCGCCGAATGCCGCACCGACGGACGGATGATAGAGACCTAAGTAAACGCACAAGACAAGGATCAAGTCAGGCACCACCGGCCCCATCGGCAATAAATGAAAAAATGTCGTCTGCAGAACGATAAGAAATATGGCCGCTAAAAAAAACAACAGGAACAGTTTCATGGGCGCACTATTTGGAACGGCGGATCGGCGGCTACTTTTTAGCTACGTCGGGTTGCGCGCCGACCACCAGTACTTCCTCGACGCGCGCAGATTGTACAGCCGGCCACACTTCAACGCTCTGAAACAGTCCGCGGTTTTGTTTGCGCACTTTAATAACGGTACCGACGAGGAGGCCCTTGGGAAAACCACTGTCCAAACCAGAGGTCACCAACCGATCACCCTCCTGCACGTCCTCGCTCCGTTTGATGTATTTTAGCACGGTGCCGCTTTCGAGCGAACCGGAAACGATGCCGCGGCTGCGCGTGCGTTGGACTAAGACGTCAATGCCGCTGTTCGGATCAGTAAGCAAAAGAACTTTAGCCGTCCGCCCGGTGACTGCGACGACTTTGCCAACGACGCCCAACGGTGTCACGACCGCCATTCCTTTGCGCACGCCATCCGCGCTACCCTTACTAATGACGCAACTTTGAAACCAGCTGCTCGCACTGCTGGCGATGATCGTGGCGGTAATCGCACCGCTCGGCAACTCGCTGCGAAAATCAAGTAATTGCTGCAAGTGACGGTTGGTCGCTTCAGCTTCCAGCAATCGCTGCCGTTCGATTTCGAGGGTCTGGAGTCGCTTTCTCAGGCGCTCGTTTTCGCTGCGGAAGCCGGCGAGGGTGTCATAATGATTACGAAATCCTTTGATCCAGTTGGCGCTTCCCTGTCCAGCGATTTGCAGCGGCCGGAGAATCCACATCAACAGCGTGCCTACAGGTTCGTTCTTGATCTGGCCGCGCGCCGCCGCCGTTAAGATATAAAGCGAAAGAAGAAGACAGAAACAGGAGCTGAAAAAAATTTGGTTCCTGCGTAGGAAAGCAAGCATGGCAGGCTCGATCGGCGCCTAAATACGGAATCCATGGGGCCTATCTAGTGAACCGCAACCTCCCGCAGTAGCGTGATCTCATCCAAGGCCTTGCCGGCACCCATCACCACCGCTGTCAGTGGATCGTCGGCCATCATCACCGGCAGTCCGGTTTCTTCGCGCAGGAGAATGTCCAAGTTACGCAACAAAGAGCCGCCCCCGGCGAGTACGATACCGCGATCGACGATATCTGAAGCGAGTTCTGGAGGTGTACGTTCTAGAGACAAGCGCACCGCTTCGACGATTTGGTTAATGGGCTCGAGCAACGAATCGCGAATTTCCTCATCGGTAATGACCACCGTTTTCGGCACGCCGGCGACCAAATCACGACCTTTGATTTCCATGGTCTGCACTTCATCGCCCGGATACGCCGACCCGATGGTGATCTTGATGAGCTCGGCGGTGCGCTCACCGACCAGCAGATTGTATTTGCGTTTGATGAACTGAGCAATTGCTTCGTCCATTTTATCGCCACCGACTCGCACCGATCGCGAAAAAACGATACCGGAAAGAGAGATCACCGCGACCTCTGTCGTCCCGCCGCCGATATCGACGATCATATTACCCGTGGGTTCGGTTATCGGCAGGCCGGCGCCGATCGCCGCGGCCATCGGTTCCTCAATCAGATAAACTTCCCGCGCGCCGGCGGACTCCGCCGATTCACGTACAGCGCGTTTCTCCACTTCGGTGATGCCAAAGGGCACACCGACTATAATACGCGGGCGCACTAAAGTGCGCCGATTGTGAACCTTTTGAATAAAATACCGCAGCATGGCCTCGGTAATTTCGAAATCCGCGATGACGCCATCCTTAAGCGGTCGAATCGCGACGATGCTGCCGGGAGTACGCCCCAACATTCGTTTTGCTTCCGCACCCACCGCGAGGACTTTCTTACCGCCGCGTTCGTTGCGTTGTTGAACAGCAACGACTGAGGGCTCGTTACACACGATGCCTTGGTTTTTCACATAAATGAGTGTGTTGGCGGTTCCAAGATCAATGGCTAAATCATTGGAGAAGACGCCAAAGAGGGCATCGAACATCAGTAACTCCTTCTCATGCGTGGCGAAACGGACTTAAGTTAGGAGAAAATATCAGATTTTCCGGAAACTGGCAAGGTAATGATAAATCAACGGAAAATTCATTTTGATGGAACTCCCGCGGTTGCATATCTGAAGGCCATTTTTTATCATAGTTGGGCTAGTTTTTACGTTGTTTTCACGAAAGGTTCTATCACGAATGCTCGATTTCCTACGCAAAAGAAAAAGAAACTGGGCGATTCTCTTCCTGCTTGTGCTTATCATTATCGTCTTTGTCGCGTTTTACGGCGGCAACAAAATGGGCGACCGCGCCACTTCCGAAGTCGCGATGATCAATGGGGAAACGATCAGCCAGCGCGAATTCGCAGTTGAATATCAACGCGCACTCGAACGCTATCGCGAGATGCTCAAGGGCCAGCTCACCGAAGAAATGATCAAAGGACTCAATCTGAAGGGAAACATCGTCGAAGGTCTGGTACAAAAGAAGCTGGTCTTGCAGGAGGCGCGTAGTCTCGGGCTGTTAGCCACCGACGACGATGTTGCTAATCAGTTGTCCAAGGTGCCGGAGTTTCAAGTCGCTGGGCGCTTTAATAAAGATCGTTACTTACAAATTTTGCAAGCCAACCGCCTGCAACCGGCGCAATTCGAAGAAGACCAGCGCAACCAGATCACGCTGCAACGGCTCTATAGCATCATTCTCGACTCGATTCAGGTGAGCGACGCCGAGGTGCGCGAACGCTATCGGCTCGATCAAGAAAAAATCAACCTGCAGTACGTCAAACTGTCGGTTAACGACTTCGTTGGCCAAGTCAAACTCACCGACGAGGACATCAAAAAGTTCTATGAGCGCAACAAAGAAACGTTCAAAGAGCCACTCAAGATCCAAGTCGAATATTTGACCTATCCTTTCGAGCAGTTCTCCGGCGGTGCCCAAGTGAGTGCCAAAGAGATCGAAGAGTTTTATCAAAACAATCAGAAAACAAAATTTCACCGGCCCCGCGAAGCAAAGATTCGCTATATCGCGCTCGCCATTGCTCCTACCGCCAGCGCTGAAGAAAAAAAAGCGATAATGGCAAAAGCTGAAGGGATCGTCAAAGAAGCGCGCCGCGGCAAAGACTTTGCCCAACTGGCCAAGCAACAGTCGTCCGATTCAACGGCCGCCAAGGGAGGCGATGTCGGTTGGGTTATCCAGGGCCAAATGCCGCCGGCCATCGATAAATTGATCTTCGGTATAGGCAAGGGTGATGTCAGCGATCCGGTGGAGACCCCCGGCGGCGTGCAAATATTCAAGATTGACGACGTGCGCGATGAAAAAAATCTAACGTTGACGGAGGCCACGCCCGAGATCACGCAGATGCTCAAGACCGAACAGGCAAAAAAAGAAGCC
>DATLCH010000171.1:0-7310 GCA_035526465.1 Candidatus Limnocylindrales bacterium
AATTGCCATCCGGGCCGGGCACCACTGTGCGCAACCGGTGATGGAGCGCTTCGGCGTCCCGGCCACGGCGAGAGCATCGTTTGCTTTCTATAATACTAGGGCTGAGGTCGACGCCCTGGTTCGCAGTCTGATGACTGTCAAGACCTGGGAGAACGGCGTGCCGTCACTGGCGGCGGTGCGCAATGTTTCGTCGAACAGGATTACGCCGCTAATCGCTTCTTCAAGGCCCTTCGTGGTGAAAAGCATCTCACGATAGGCGCGGCGGTTATTCTCGTTGGAGTCGATGTTAATGCTGTCGAATCGTCTCTTGATCGTGCCCATGCTTTCGTCGGCGGCTAGGATCCCTTTGCCTTTGGCGACCAGGGCTTGAGCGACGCTTTCGAGTTCCTGCTTTGACATGGCGTTCATGCCTCCTTAATGTGCGTTGGCTCATTTTACATTCTCGACGGAGTCCCGCAAGAGTGATCCCAAAAACCTGTTTGAGACTACACACGGTTGTGCTATGGCCTTAGTCACTGTGTTGCATTTGCTTATTCATTGGGCCATCAGTGCCATCAGCCTCGTTGTGGTTGCGCACCTGATCCCGGGGATCCGCGTCGACGGAATCGGTCCAGCGTTGATCGCGCCGCTGGTGATTGGTCTGGTCAACGCCACCGTCGGGTTCATTTTCAAGATCGTCACCTTCCCAATCACGATTCTGACGCTGGGAATTTTTCTCTTAGTGGTCAATGCCATGATGCTAATGCTCGCCGCCTCCCTGGTCCCGGGATTTGCGGTCGACGGTTTCTGGTCCGCCTTTTTTGGCGCGATTGTCATGAGTATCATCAGCATGATCCTGCGCTCGCTGCTGACCTGAGAGGCGCCGAGACTCATACCCGGCAGACTTTGTTGATTTGCGTTTTCGTGTGACTAATTCGCTCCGGTTGCCTCGCGCCAGTAGCTTTCGTCGTAAAAGCGCGCCGGCGGAGCAAATGGCGGCTTGTACACGTCCATCTCCTTGCGGAGCTCGATGACGGTTTGGATGGCCGCAGGATTGATGCGCGCCCTCGGCACCACTTTGGAATAGGCAATTTCCGCGGCGGCGCGATTAAGTTTTTCCTTGTCCATCGACAGCTGTATCGATTCTTCCTTATGCTCCGCTTGCAGCAACCAATCAGTCGCGGCCGCCCAAGCGCGAATAAAACGAATCACCACCTCGCGGTGTTCGAGCAGCCAGGGCCGCAGCGTCCAACCGCAGGTCAGCGGCCAACCCGGCACATAATCATCCCCGCTCGCCAATAGAATTCCCCCTGCGGCCAAAGCTTTGTCGGAAGCCGGCGGTGTCAACATCGCGGCGACAACGCGGCGCTCGAGAAATGCCTCCAAGCGCACCGGCGAGCTGCCGATGATTTCTATGCCGTATTCGCCGTCGTCGATGCCGTGCTTGCGGAGAATCTTCTTGCGAATGAGATCGAGATTGGAATCGCCCGGATCGCCGGCGAGCAACTTGCCGCGCAGTTTGTCGAGAGAATCGTAACCCGGCTGAGCGATCAAGTAAGCGCTCAATCCTTCTTCGGCCTGCATGAACAGCATGTAATCGGTACCGTCGGTGGTGGTGCGCGCGATCATCGTGTCGGCACTGCTCAGCGTAAAATCCCAGCGCCCTTCGGCCATGCCTCTGTTGTGATCCGGCGCATACGTGGTCTCGTGAAACCGAACTTCAAGGTTTTCGTTGGCGAAAAACCCTTTGTACAGCGCGACCAAATGCGGCGGCCTGCGGTTGTATCCGGTGACACTCAGAATATCCATAACGGGATTCCTCTCTCGGCGGTCTTTTTCTATCGCCTTGCAGCTCCAGCCTCAAGCCCATCTTGGTGTCGGTTGTGAAAAAAGTTACTCTGGAAAAATGCTGGCAAACTTGGCCGATGCAGAAAGCGCCCGTGAAGCTTAAAGACAAAGTTGCTCTAATTACCGGCGGCGGTCGTGGCATAGGCAAGGCCATCGCCATGCATTACGGGCGTGAAGGCGCCAAACTCGCGCTGTGCGCGCGCACGGCCGCCGAACTCGATCAAACGGTCAAAGAATTACGCGCCGTTCATATCGATGCCGAAGGTTGGACCTGCGATGTGTCGCTCGAAGAACCGGTGCAAGACTTCGTCGCCCGTGCGCACAAGAAATTCGGCCGCATCGACGTGCTCGTCAATAATGCCGGAATCATGACCCGGCCGGCACCGATGAGCGAAATGGACGTCAAAAAATGGGACTATACTATGGCCGTCAACCTGCGCGGTCCATTTCTCGTCACGCGAGCGGTCCTGCCGATCATGATGCTACAAAAAAGCGGCTCGATCATTAACGTCTCGTCAACGATCGGCCGCGGCGCCTATCCGAACTTTGTCGCGTATGGGACTTCTAAGTGGGGCTTGGAAGGTTTCTCGCAGACGCTTGCCGCCGAGGCGCGCTCGTCGAATATCCGGGTCAATTCGGTCGAGCCCGGTTATGTTGCGACCAAACTCACGGGTTTTAACGGCAGTAAACCGGAATCGGTAACCGACCTGTTCGTTTATTTGGCGTCAGACGAATCGAAAGCGGTTACGGGGAAAATGCTCAGCACGTCGGGCTGGCAGTCGCGCCAAAAATAGGTTCTTGAAACGCTAGATAAGCGAGCGTCGCTCGACAGATAAGGTCTCCAGCCAGCTTTTTCCTCGGGCGCCAACAGATCTCAATCGAGTCGCGCAGCATCCTATCACTCTGCTAAATTTACAATCCGAGGAGCTCGATAATTTTCAATTGATCGAATCCGACCACCGACTGTCCGTCGATGATTGTCACCGGCGTGCTTTGAAATCCTTGGTCGATTAGCTCCTTCATCGCAGCCTTATCGGCACGAACATTTTTTTCGACGAATTGAACGCCCTTTTGAGATAGAAACTCTACCTCTTTGTGACATGGGCCTCAGCCCGGTTGGGTATATACAACGACGGAAGTCGCCATCTCGATATCCTCCATGCGCTAGATTGATAGTTTATAACACTTCACATCTGCGCCCGCAAAAGTCACGACTGACGACAATGCCGCATTAACAATGTAGATTGAGTTACTGTATGCGACCTCATTGCAAACCGCTATTGAACCACGCCTTGTCGAGAGCCGTCGTCAGTTTAATTCTGACGGCACTTATTGGATTCGCCACACATCCGTGGGAGCTGTCGGGTTCGGAACCGCCAGCGACGGACGAGTTGTCGGCCCATGCCAAGTTCCTAGCAGCACCGGAACTCAGCGGCCGCGGCGTTGGCACACCCGGGATCGCCGCCGCGCGGGATTACATCGCCGCAGAATTCGCCAAATACGGACTTCTTCCTGGCGGTGATAACGATAGGTACCTGCAAAACTTCGAGGTAGCGGTGGGCGTCAAGGTAAAATCGCCTACTAGTTTGGCTATTGACCGAGGGCCGGCGCTGACGTTGGCCGAAGATTGGCTGCCTCTAGGTCTCTCCGGGTCAGGCCTTGTTGAAGGGGAGGCCGTGTTTGTCGGCTATGGCATCACCGCCGGGGAGTACGGCTACGACGATTATGCCGGCGTCAACGTCAAGGGTAAAATCGTCATAATCCTGCGCTACGAGCCACCGCCAAAATCCGCCCTAAGCCCATTTAGGAAATCACCCGATTTCTCCGCCCACGCCGCGCTGCGCACCAAGGCTAACAACGCTCGCGATCACGGCGCGGTCGGCATGATTCTCGTCGACATGGATAACCGGAGCGGGACCCAGACTGAACTAATGTCGCTGCGCAGCAGCCTGTGGCGAAGCGGCAACAGCCTGATCGCGGTGCAAATCAAACGACAAGCCGCGGACAATTGGCTTTCGTCGCACGGAGTATCACTCGGAAATTTGAAAGACCAGATCGACGGCGCAGAAAAGCCGGCTTCATTGACGATACCCGGCAGCAAATTAACGATGCAAGTGAGCCTCGAGGAAGAACGCGCGCCGGCTGAGAATGTCGTCGGTATTCTTCCCGGCAGAGAGCCGTTAAAAGGCAAGGAATACATTGTCATTGGCGCCCACTACGACCATTTGGGTCTCGGTTACTACGGCGTTCGCGACCAAAGCGCCGCAGGCATGATTCATCACGGCGCCGACGATAACGCTTCCGGCACCTCGGTGCTGCTTCATTTGGCGCACCGATTGAGCCAGGTCGAACCTAAACCGCTTCGCTCCATTGTCTTCGTCGCTTTTTCGGCGGAGGAACTCGGATTGCACGGCTCGCGCCGTTTTGTCGCGGCTTGGCCGGAGATCCGCTCTGTTAAAAGTATGATCAACCTCGACATGGTCGGACGCATGCGCGAACAACGCGTAACCATTTTCGGGGTCCGCTCGTCGCCGCAATTTGAAACCATCATCGGCAGCGGTGCGGCACGATTGGGATTGCAAACCAACTTGCCCGACGGCGTCGGCCCGAGCGATCACCTGTCATTTTACAATAAGCAGATCCCCGTGCTGCATTTCTTCACTGGCAGTCATCCCGACTATCACCGCCCGGGAGATACTTGGGATAAATTGAATTATGCGGGGATGGCGCAAATCGGCGATCTGGTACTCGGCTCGGCGCTAGCCATTGCGGAACTTCCCGAAGCGCCTAAATTCGTCAGCCTGCCAACACGCCTGCCGACTCGCGAGACCGGAGAGGCGCGCGGCAGCGGCGTTTATCTCGGAATCATTCCCGAATACAGCAAAACTGTTGGCGGGGTGCTTCTCGCCGGCGTGGCTTCCGACAGTCCCGCCAGCGCCGCCGGCTTGCACGAAGGTGATGTGATAATTCAACTTGCCGACAGAAAAATAGACAATATCGAGGATCTTACCGCCGCACTGGCTGCTCAAAAGCCCGCTGCTCAAGTGACAATTACCGTGCGCCGCGGCGAGGCGACAAATATTCTGAACGCCGTGCTCGGCAACCGCCGTTAAGACCCGTTCCAGCAATGCAGCGTTATTCGTTTTGCTAGATATCTCGGTTTTTTCCGTCAGAAAATGAAAAAAACGCTCCACTTATTACAACGTTGTGCTAATATGTCTCTTGTTGTGAAGATTAAGGAGGTTGGCTGTCAATGATCAAGCTTTACACGTTTCCGCCATCGACTAACTCGCGCAAAGTGCGCATAGCCCTCATAGAGAAGGGGCTTGAGTTCGAGCGGATCAGCATCGACCTAACCAAACGCGAGCAAAAGAACCCAGACTACCTAAAAATTAACCCTTACGGTCAAATTCCGGCATTAGATGATGAAGGTTTCATCGTTTATGATTCTACAATTATTAATGAATACCTGGAGGACGAATATCCGTATCCAGCGCTCATGCCGAGCGACTCCGAAGGTCGGGCACGTGCGCGCATGATGGAAGATTTTCGCGATACGCAGTTCAATCCATACTTCGTGCATATAATTCAAGAGAGCCGCAAACCAGAAGGAGAGCGCGACGCCCAGAGGATCGATACCGCCAAGGGAGAGATCACCAAAGCGTTTGATCGCATCGAATCCGAATTACAGGGCAATGACTATCTCACCGGTACGTTCAGCTTGGCAGACGTAGCCTTCATGGCTAATATCGATCTGCTCGAGCGCTTCGATATCCCCGTTGATCCAGTTAAATACAAAAATACCGTTAGCTGGATTGCTCGCTTAAAAGCCCGACCGAGTTTCGCCGCATCGTCGCAGTAACACGCAAGCGGTCAGCCAGTGAGAATTGAAGATAGTCACACACCGTCTTCAATCCGACAGGCCCAAATCGTAAACTCGCCATGGCGAATTTAATTTTCGCTTGGCTGGTTCACATCTACACCGCTCTCGGCGCGGTACTCGGACTCTACACGATTCTCGCCGTTGAGGAGGCTAACTTTCGTTTAGCCTTTTTGCTAATGGCCTGCACGGTCATCATCGATGCAACCGACGGTGCGCTCGCACGAGCAGCGCGCGTAAAAGAAATTATCCCGTGGTTCGACGGTACTCTGCTCGACAATTTAGTCGATTACTTGAATTATGTAATTGTCCCTAGCCTGCTGTTGCTGCGTGCGCATCTTTTGCCGGAGCAAGACGGCCTTTGGCTCGCTGCGATGCCGGTGCTATCGAGCGCCTACGGCTTTTGCCGAAGCGACGCCAAAACTGCCGATCATTTTTTTCTTGGCTTTCCGTCCTACTGGAACATCGTATTTTTTTATTTGTATGCACTCCAAACCGCGCTCTGGATCAACGCCTTCGTCATAATTGCTCTGTCAATTCTGGTTTTGGTGCCAGTGCGATTTATCTATCCCAGCCGTTCGCCAAGCTTTCGCTACCAACTTAACGCCCTCGGAGCGATCTGGGGTGTCGCAATTCTTTACCTCATTTTCAAACTGCCGAATCCGCCCCGATGGCTTTTGCTTGCCTCGCTGATCTTTCCCGCCTACTATACGGCCCTGTCGCTATGGCTTGAGCTGCGGCGCGTTTTGGCCCAAGACATTTCGCCAACCTAAGACTCTGGATCAGGAGTTCTATGTGAGAAAACTGCGCGTTTGTCTGTACTTCATCGCCGTCGTTTATTCTGTGATTCCTGCTCCTGCATCGAGTCAGATAGGACGCATAGCCAATGGTGCGCCAAAGTACGTGTTCTTTTTCCTCGCCGATGGCGCCGGTATGACGCACCTGGAAATCGCCCGCCAGTACCGCCAATACATTCACAATGAGGGCATGGTTATCGTCGACAAGATCATTAAAGAGGGCACTATCGGCGTAATAACCACCCATCCCGCGAACTCGCTATCGACTGATTCGGCGGCGGCGGCAACCGCGATGGCCAGCGGATGCAAGGCTAGAATCGGCGCGTTAGGCGTCTGCGCCGACGGCACACCGGCAGTGAGTGCCATGGAGATCGCCCGCCAACGGGGAATGAAGCTGGGTTTGGCGACCAATTCGCAGATCTACGACGCCAGCCCCGCGGCATTCGTCTGCCATGTGCCAAACCGAAAAGACTATTCGGCCATTTTGCGACGCTATCAGGAAATGGCACCCGACGTTTTGTTGGGCGGCGGCATGGACCAATTTCTGGCCAAGGGTCAACCGGGCAGCCAACGCGGTGACGACAGCGACCCGGTCGCCGAATTCACAAAGCTTGGTTATCAGACCGTGAACACCCTAACCCAACTGCAACGCGCCAGCAGCAATAAAGTACTTGGCCTTTTCGGTCTTTCAGAAATGAGTTTTGAGATTGATCGCGACAAGCAAACCGAACCGTCGGTTTATGACCTGACGCAAGCGGCGATTCGCCTGCTACAAGGACCGCGCGGTTTTTTCGCCTTTATCGAAT
>DATLCH010000172.1:0-8057 GCA_035526465.1 Candidatus Limnocylindrales bacterium
GGCCAAGTCCGGCACGTCGAGCAAGATGGATCCTAATTTTTACAAAAGACCGTAAGGTCCGCTAATTCTGCTTTACAAAAGCCCCGCCGGGACCTCTCTGCGGGGCTTTTTGCGTCTGATGCCTTTGCAGAAATTTCATTGAGCGGCAATCCGCGGTTGTGTTAGATTGCCGACATGTTGGTTCATCGTCGCCACTTTTACCAAGGCATCGTCGCGCTCGTGTTGTTGGTTAGTTGTGACGGCGCCTCTGGCGCGGAGGCAGTTGCGCGTAAGGCCACGGTGTTCGGGAGTCCTACGGCTAATTTGCGCGCTGGCGCGGGAGTGGAGCATGCACTCAAGCAGGCTCTGAAAGAAGGGGATTTACTGACGGTCGAAGAATCATACGGCGAGTGGTTGCTGGTCAGCGCCGCGGATGGCCAAAAGGGATATATTCATAAGAATCTAGTGAGACTCGAGAAAGACACTGCGGCACCGCAGGTAACGCCGCCGTCGACGAAGAGCGACGAGGTCCCTGGGCGCATTGTAGCGCCTGCCGGGAATACCCAAGCCGTTCCAATGCGTGCTAGTGACGGCCCTAAGCCGCCATCAGCGATAACCGCAGTCGACTCCGGCGCAAGAGCCAGCGCTGTGACGGCCGGCAAAGCACCATCAGTACTGCAAATACTCGAATCCCATGAATTCGAAGTAAAGATTGCCTTGCTGGCCGCAGGAATTGCGTTCGTGTTCGGTTGGTTTTGCGGCGGTCATTACTACATCCGGCGCGAGCATAGACATCGCCGGCGGCTCCGTTTGTAATCGCGGTGCGGCCGCATCGGATTACTATGCAGATCTTTGCGCTAATCGTTTTCGCCTACTTACTCGGTTCATTTCCTACCGGCTATGTTTTGGGTAAATTCGCCGGCGTCGATGTGCGACAGGTCGGCAGCGGTAACGTCGGTGCGACCAACGTCGCGCGCGCGGTCGGCAAATGGCAGGCTGTCGTTACGTTGATTGCCGACGCCGCTAAGGGAATGCTGCCGGTGGCTATTGGTCTATGGACGAATCTGCAGCCGGCGGCGATCGCAGCGATCGCCGCCGCGGCATTCCTCGGTCATCTCTATCCGGTTTTCTTGAGGTTTCGCGGCGGGAAGGGAGTCGCAACAGCGGTTGGAGCGTTGTTGATCATCGCGCCGCTGGCGACATTGTTGCTGGTGGGGTTGTTCGTTGCGGTGGTTATCCCGACGCGCTTGGTTTCGTTGAGTTCGATGATTGCCGCCGCGATGGCGCCATTGGCGCTGTGGGTATTTTTTCAACCTCCTGCGATTGTTCTATTGGGCGCTTTTCTCGGCGCGATGATCGTCTGGCGTCATCGCGGCAATATCCGTCGTTTATGCGCGGGTACCGAGCCGCGTTTCGGCGCACATTAATTTTCGATAACTACTTCAACCCGTCGGTTCTGTTGGCGCCCGTTCTCGGTGTCGTTACTTGCTACTGGAGCGCGAGTGCCAAGGCCCTGAGATGAGATGTTTTTGCCATTCACGCCGTTTCTCTCCAGCGCATCGGCGACCGTGGCCGCGCGTCGTTCGGATAAGCGTTGGTTATAAGCTTCCGCGGCCGCGCTCTCCCGACTGGCATGCCCTTCGACGGTAACCCGGCGATTCGGTGCATCACGGCGAATAATGCTCGAGATCTGATTGACACGGTCGCGACCGTCGCGTGTCAGATCGGCACTGTCGAACTCAAAGTTGACATTGGGCAAATTCACCGTTACACCGCGGCTGGTTTCTTTCGCCTCGATATTTTGTTTGCGCAGTTCTTCAATAAGCGCGCGGTTCTTCTCGAGTTCGACGCGCTGCTGGTCGATGGCTTTCTGCTGTTCCTTTTGGCGATTTTCCTGCCCTTGGAGCTGGTCGCCGATCAAGGCGCCACCGCCTAATCCCAGTGCGCCACCGACGGCCGCGCCAACTCCCGGCCGGCCGACTGCAGCGCCGATCAATCCACCTGCGGCGGCGCCGCCGAGCGCGCCAATGCCGGCGCCTTTTTCTCGGGTAGTCAACTCACCCCCGGCGCACCCAGATATCAAAGCTGCGATCAATAACGTAGCTGCGGCTAGTGGTCTCGTACGTTTCATAATTCCTCCCGGCCTATGCTGGATATTCTTGGCCGTCTCTGTTTAGACGTATTGCTACCCTAAATGGATAACGCGCTGATGAAATATTCGAATGGGCGATTCGCTTCGGTTTCGGCTCGAATCAGTACTCGCCTTGGCGACGGGTTTTTTCGATTTCTCGCTTTTGGCGTTGAAGTTCGGCCTGATTCTGTCGATCTGGGGCTGCTGATCGGCTTGTTTATTCCCGTGACCTTGGAGCTGATTGCCTACAAGGCACAGGCGCTGAGCCTTAGTGCGCCACCTACGTCCTGAAAAGATTAGTGAATCGCAGCAACTGCTTATAAATATTAGCAAAGAGGGGCAAAAGCAGCAAGAAAGAAAATCCCGAACGTCGAACCATCTTGCGTTATATCGGAAGCATCTATGATTGCACTGTAAAAGCGAGCGCAATATTGACATCGTAGACCTTATAAGTCTATAGTTTTTCGTCCGAGAGGAGCCGCGTGGAAAATATTTCGCAGGAAAAAATCATCGAAGCATTGCGCAACGTCCAAGATCCGGAACTGCATCGTGATATCGTCAGTCTCGGGATGGTAAAAGATCTCACCATCGACAACGGGCGAGTGCGTTTTACCGTAGAGCTGACAACGCCCGCCTGTCCCTTGCGCGAAACCATCGAAACCGATTGTCGGCAGGCATTGAGTGTTGTCCCCGACATCACCGGCTTGGAGATCAATTTCGGCGCGCAGGTGCGCGGCAGCAAGGCCGGAGCAGGTCAAACTGATTTACTGCCTAGCGTCAAAAATGTTGTTCTGGTCGCGGCGGGAAAAGGCGGCGTCGGCAAGTCAACGGTGGCGGCGAATCTCGCTGTGGCGCTCAGAATCCTCGGTGCTAAAACCGGCTTACTTGACGCCGATATTTATGGACCGTCAGTGCCGATTATCATGGGTATCAAAGGCGAACCGAAAAAAATCGAAGTCGGTGGCGTGCAAAAGATCGAACCGGCAATGGCCCATGGTGTGCCGGTAATGTCCATCGGTTTTTTCCTCGACGCCGATCAGGCGGTGATTTGGCGCGGACCGATGCTTGGCAAAGCGCTGCATCAACTAATGGGCGACGTCCACTGGGGCGAATTGGATTATCTAATTGTCGATATGCCTCCGGGCACTGGCGATGTGCAAATTACCTTTTCGCAACAACTAAAAGTGAGTGGCGCCGTTTTGGTTGCGACGCCGCAGTATGTTGCCTTGGCGGACGTGGTTCGGGCGAAGTCGATGTTCGACAAAGTGATGATCCCGATCGTCGGCTTGGTCGAGAACATGAGCTATTTCATTTGCGACGGGTGCAACAAAGAGCATGATATTTTTTCCCGCGGCGGCGCCAAGCAAGCGGCGGAGAAGTTTCAGATCCCCTTCCTTGGCGAGATTCCGATCACGCCGGCGCTACGCCAAGGCGGCGATGAAGGGGTGCCGATCTTAATTCAGGATGCCAATTCACCAGTAAGCAAAAGCTTCTTGGACATCGCTCGCAAGCTGGCGGGACAACTGTCGATCGCCGCTGAGCGGGGCAGTAAGGGCCAAGGGCCAACAATCATTACGACGCACTAAATCGCCCATCCGAGCCTACTCGCAGCGAGGAGACCTGATTATGATTACCAAAGAACAAGTGTACGAAGCTTTGCACGAATGTTACGATCCGGAGATTCCGGTGAACATAGTTGACCTCGGCCTGGTTTACGACGTCGAGGTGATCGACGACCGGGTGGCCGTCAAGATGACACTGACCGCGCCGGGTTGCGGGATGGGCGGGATGATCGCTGCCGACGCCAAAGAAAAGATCATGGCTATTGAGGGCGTCAACGACGCAACGGTTGATCTAGTTTGGGAACCTGCGTGGAATCCGAGCATGATCGCCGAAGAAGCCAAGCAGCGTTTAGGCATTGTCTAAAGCACACTTCATCACTCATCTCTGTATCTGATCGCGTGTCCATGGGCGACAAACCGAGAGTTCGTGCTATCGAAGCTTTTCCCGTGCAGCAGGATGGGAAAACCCTCATTTATCTCAAAGATCCGCTCAACTTCGCCACGCCCCTGGGAATTTCCCCGGTCGGTTATTTCCTTTTAGCTCATTTTGACGGCCGCCATGATCACCGCGATCTCAGCGAAGTTTTCGCGCAACGGTTTCGCGCGCCGCTGGCGCTCGATGAGTTCAATCGCTTCGTGGATATGCTCGATCAGCATTATTATTTGAAAACCGAGCGGTTTGACAAATACCAGCAAGCCGTCATTGCTGAGTTTCGCGGCCGGCCCACCCGCCCACCGGCTCATGTCGGCGGCGGCTATAAGAACGATCCGGTCGATTTGGCCGCGCAACTGGACAGCTACTTTGCCGCGCCCACCGGTCCGGGGCTGCCATTGAATCCTAATGGCGAGACGCCGCCGAAGGCGGTTGTCTCGCCACACATCGATTTCCACCGCGGCGGACCGGCTTATGCTTGGGCGTATAAACCACTTCTGGAAAGCGCCGGCGCCGATCTTTACGTAGTCCTCGGCACTTCACACTGTGGCGGACAGACGCCATACATCCTCACGCGGAAAAGTTTTGAGACTCCGCTTGGTTTGGTCGAAACCGACGGCGACTTCGTCGAGCAGTTGCAGTCCAACTGTGCTGAGGACTGCTTCGCCGACGAGTATCTGCATCGGGGCGAACATTCCATTGAATTTCAGGTGCTGTTTCTGAAGTATATTGCGCAGAAGCGCGCCGCGCTTACGGGGAACCCGGAGAAGCCGTTTAAAATTGTGCCGATCTTGGTTTCGTCATTTCACGCGATGATGGTCAGCCAGACGCTGCCGGAAGAAACCCTTGCGGTGGGCAATTTTTTGCGGACACTGCGCCGGTTGGCAAATGACGATGGACGGCAAATCTGTTTCGTTGCCGGTGTCGATCTAGCTCACGTCGGCAAACAGTTTGGTGACGAGGAGCCGGTCACCGAGGATTTCCTCAAGTGGGTCGAGGCGGAAGATCGTCAACTCGTCGACCGGTTGGCGCGGCTCGACGCGGCGGGATTTTTTAATGAGATCGCCAAAGACGAGGACAAGCGCAAGATCTGCGGCTTCTCACCCCTCTATTCACTGATTCATTTAGTTGACGGTGCCCACGCCAAACAGCTTCATTATGGTCAGGCATTTACGCCGGAGACCGGTTCTGCGGTGACGTTTACCAGCCTTATATTCGAATAGACCCAATCGAGAGTCGAGACAGAGACCGCCCAACTCCCGAGCACAGGTCCCGGACTATTTCTTCTATCTGCACGCTCGATCTCCTCAGTGCATATTCATACCGCCGTCGACGACGATGGATTGGCCGGTCATGAAGTCGCTGTCGTCGGAGGCAAGAAAGATCACGGTGCCGACTAAGTCCTGTGGGTACTGATCGCGCTGGAGGGCGCGGCGCTTTCTGCGGTCGGCCAGCTGTTCCGGATTGGTCACGCCTTCTTGGTTTGGACTGGAGATCGTCAAGCCGGGCATGATCGAGTTCACGCAGATATTATCGCCACCAACTTCCCGCGCCAACGCTCGGGTGAAGCTCAAGACACCGCCTTTGGATGATACGTAATGCAGGAAAAAGGGCGTGCCGGTCTGAGTTGTACCCGATGAGATGTTGATGATTTTTCCTTTTTGCTGTCGTTTCATTGCCGGGTAGACCGCTTTCACACAAAGGAAAAGTCCTTTGACGTTGACCGCCATGACCTTATCCCATTCATCGGTATCGATTTCCATGAAGGCTTTCTTCTTGAGCGCGGAGTAGAGCCCGGCATTGTTGACGAGGATGTCGATCCGGCCATAAGCTTGCAACGCGGCCGCGGCCATCGCTTGAGTTTTTTCCGGCGAGGTGACATCGACCCATACGGCGATCGCTTCGCCTCCGGCAGCTTTGATATCGGCGGCGACCTTTTGAGCTTCCGCATCTTGAATGTCAGCAACGACAACCTTTGCACCCTCCTTCGCCAGGCCGTGTGCATAAGCCTTGCCGATGCCGATGCCGCCGCCTGTGACGATCGCTACTTTATCCTTCAAACGCATGGTGTTCCTCCGTTAGATTAGAGAACTGATAAAACGAATAGATTCACGTCGGTATGCGTCACAAAAACGCTATGCCGCCGTCGACATTTATCGTCTGGCCGGTCATAAAATCGCTGAGCGATGATGCGAGGAATAGCATGGCGCCGACGACGTCCTGGGGAACCTGGACGCGCTTGAGTGCGCGCAGCCCGGCGGACGACTGACGCAGGTGAATTATTTCTTGAGTGGGATTTTCCTCCGAAAGGGTATTGCCGGGCGCCAGGCAATTCACGTTAATATTGTCGCCGCCGACCTCGCGCGCAAGCGTCCGCGTGAAGCCGATGGTGGCGGATTTTGACGTGACATAGTGTATGCGTCCGGGACTGCCGGCGAAAACGGTGCCAGAGGCGATGTTGATGATCTTGCCGGATTTTTGCCGGCGCATGGTAGGCAAGACCGCGCGACAGCAAAAAAATAGGCCGCGTAGATTGACTGCCATGAGTTTGTCCCATTCTTGCGGCTCTATGGTTTCAATCGTGCCTCGGTTCATCGGCACGACTGAAAATATCGCCGCGTTATTGATCAGAACATCGATGCCGCCGAAACGATCGAGAACCTGCGCGGCCATTTTCTTGGTCGCCTCTTCTTCCGACACATCGACTTGAATGGGCAGAGCCTGCGCACCGATTTCGCGGGCTGCGGCGTCGGCGCCGACCTTATCGATATCGGCGATTACGATTCGCGCGCCGCTGTCGGCGAAGCCTTTGCAATAAGCTTTGCCGATCCCGTGGGCGCCGCCGGTGACAATGACCACCCGATCTTTCAGTCCGGCAATCATCTCAGACGTGAAGTAGATGAAGGATTGGAAAGATGCTTAATCGTGTGTTGGAAGAAGTGGCGGAAATCTTCCGCCGCTATTCCATTACTCCAACACTCTATCGCTCCGTTCACCCTCACCCGATTGCCGGATTGATCAGCGCTTTGGTCGGGAAAGTTCCGGGCACTTCGCCACCGATCGAGCGGATGCAGTGCTCGATGTCCTTCAAAGGAAAGATGTGGCTGACCATCTGCTCGACCGGAAACTTGGTTGCTTCGATGATTCGCAGTGCGGCTTCGGTGGCATCGTTGTCGGCGGTGAAGCAGCCTTGCAGTTTGATTTCGTTCCAGACCAATTTGTCCATCAACATCGGTGTTACGGTGGTATCGCCGGTCAAACCGCCCAGCACCATAGTTGACTGGCGGTGCAGGCAGTCAACCGATTTTAAGATCGCGTTGGGGTTGCCCGAAACGTCGACGACGACGTCGCATAGCTCGCCATCGGTTTCCTTGCGAACGACATCGACAACATCTTCTTCCTCGACATTGATGACGCGCGTCGCGCCGAATTTTTTTGCGAGATCGAGGCGCGGTTTGTCACGGCCCATGCCGGTGACGAAAATTTTCGCCGCGCCGGCGTGTTTAGACGCGAAGGTGCAGGAAAGTCCTTGCTGGCCGGGCCCTTGAATCAGCACATAATCACCCATCTTGACGCCGCCGCGGCGAATCGCCCACTGAAAGCCGTTGGCCATGACCGAGCCGACCAGCGCCGCCGCTTCAGCCGAGAGCGATTCACTGACTTTAGTGCACAGAACATCAGGCGCAAGGTAAAGATAATCCGCAAAGCCGCCGAACAAATGCGGCGGCTGATCACATTTGGTTCGGCCGCCATAGTTGGTGCGCTGACGGCAGAAACGTTGGTTATTGCGCCGACAATCAGCGCAGCGGCCACAACCGAGAGCGCCTTTGAGAATGACGCGATCGCCTTCTTTGACGTGGTGAATCGTCGCGGCATGCTTGCCGAGCTTTTCGATCCGGCCGAGAATCTCATGGCCGAGAATAATCGGATAATCCATCTTCAGTTTACCGTG
>DATLCH010000173.1:0-8413 GCA_035526465.1 Candidatus Limnocylindrales bacterium
CCGATTTTTGGGAGTATAAAGCATGCCGCGCACCGCGGTCGAGGAATTCGGTCGGCGTGTACATCTCGGGACGAGCATCGAGTCACGAAACAATTTCGGCAAACCTTCCGGCGGAGCTGCATCGGAGAAGCGAGCAACTCAATATACCGGCGGCGATAGGAACCGCGCAGACGAAGACCAGCGGGACTTTCCGGCCAATTCTAGCGCAAGCGATGTACCAAGACTTTGGCGCACGGAGGTGTGGCTAACTCTTCAACAGAACAGAAAAAATCATCCGTGAGGCAAAACTGCCACGAGCCCGCGTGACTTGGCCCGTAGTTGTTCTGCTACGCAGTGTAGTCAAACTGCGACACCTGGATCGGGAGTAAAGGCGAAGGGTAAGCGCCGGAATCTAACTAGCGGGTCCTGCGCTTCGCCGTATACGATCGTTTTTCTACGTGATTTGCAGCGCCTTGAGCAGCTTCATAAAGTGAGTGCGGTGCATGCCCAACGCTTTAGCTGCATTTGCACGGTTGCCTTGGCTGTTTGCGAGGGCGCGGACGATGAGTTCCCGGCGGTAAGTGTTGATGGCATCGTGGAACGAAGTTTCTTCGGAACGACCCGGCGGCTGGGCGCCGATTACACGGGCGGGCAAATGGTGCAGCGTTAACTGCGGGCCATCGCCTAGAACGACCGCCCGTTCAATTACGTTGGCCAACTCCCGGACATTGCCTGGCCAGCTGTAGGCCAAGAGTTTTTCCTCGGCGTCGCTGGCGATGGTTGAAAACTTCTTCTTGGTGTCGGCGGCGCAGCGTTGTAAAAAATAATTTGCCAGGGCGGAAATATCTTCTTGGCGCTCGCGCAGCGGCGGCAGCGTCAGGGGGATGACATTCAATCGATGATACAGATCGGCGCGGAAGGTAGCGGCCGTAACCGCAGTTTCGAGATCTCGATTGGTGGCGGCGATGATGCGCAGATCGACGCTAATCTTAGCGGTGCCGCCGACCCGTTCGAATTCGCGTTCCTGCAAAACACGCAAGAGCTTGGTTTGCAGCTCCAACGCCAGATCGCCGATTTCATCAAGAAACACTGTGCCGCCATGGGCGAACTCTAGCTTACCCTTCTTCAATTGATGGGCCCCGGTGAACGCGCCTTTTTCATGGCCGAATAGATCGCTTTCGAGGAGTTCTTTGGCGAGGCCGGCGCAGTTGATGGCGACGAACGGCTTCAACCGGCGTTCACTCCAGTCGTGAATCGAGCGAGCGAAGAGCTCCTTGCCAGTGCCGCTTTCGCCGAGGAGGAGCACCGTCGATTTGCTTGTCGCAGCTTTTTTGGCTTCTTCGACAATGCCGCGCATCGCGGCGCTCGTGCCTGCGACCAACCAGTTGCGACCGCCGAACTCCTGCGCGAAGAACTCAACGTCCTGTTTGAGTTGGGCGCGGTCAAGGGCTTTTTTGATGACTACGGCCAAATGTTCCGGGTCGAATGGTTTGGTGATGAAGTCATCGGCGCCTGCTTTGATTGCTTCGACGGCGCGCTCGATGCTGCCATGGGCGGTGATTATAACGACCGGCAGGTCCTTGTCCGTCTGGCGAATGTTGCGCAAGACTTCGATGCCATTCATATCCGGCATCTGGTAGTCGAGCAGAACCAGCGCGGGATTGCCTCTGGCGATTTTTTGTAGTGCTTGGGCGCCGTTGTTCGCCCGCTCTGATGCGAAGCCAAGTTCGTCGAGCTCTTGTTCGAGCAGGTCGAGATTGAACGGCTCGTCATCGACAATGAGGATTTTGCTCGCCATGACGCCGCCCTAATTCATGAGTCCCAAAAAACGCCAGTAAGGTATGGCCAACAGCAGCGCGACGATATAGGCAATGGCGTAAACAGGATTGATCCGACACATGAGCGGGTACGAAAATCCCTTGCCGTCGGTGGTGGAGAAGGCGAGCATATGCCAGTCGACTTGATATGGGAAAAACCAAACTTCGGAGGCAATCAGAATCATCATGGCGATGATCCATGGATTCATCCCGACGTCGATGGAGAGTGGTAGCAGGGCAACGCACAGTGTGACGACGGCTAAAAAGCTTGTAAAGACGAGTTTCAAAAGATAGGTCAGCAGCGCGATCACGATAAAAAACCACGCCGGGCTGTCCATGAAAGGCAGGATTAAAGGCGAAATCACATCTACCAGCCACTGATCGATCTTGGCTTGTTTCATGAGCGTCGGCAGACTCAGGGTCACGCCCATATGAATCAACAGCTCCCAGTCAATACCTTTGCGCATCATACCCCAATCGAGAATCGAAGTGTTGACTAGAACGGAGAAGGCAATGATCGAGATCCAGGCGCCATCAATCCCATGGTACGGTGCAGTAAGCCAGCCGCCCACGGTTAACAGCAAGACGATCAGACTAATCCATTCCTTATGCGATAGGGGGCCCAAAATATCCAGTTGGGTTTGCACCATCTTATAAGAGATTTGCGACTGGGTTTCCGGGCGATATAAGAAGATCGTCACCGCCAAAATAATGATGATTACCACCAACGTCGGCGGTAACGCGGCCAAAAACCAATAGCCCCAGCTGAATTGCTCGCGCACGTCGGCCGGCAATAGGCCCCAGGCGATCAAGCTGGTAGTCGAACCAGTAAGAAACAAGAATCCCAGTTGACCCAGGCCGAGAAAGCTCGCAACGAAAAGTCCGGTCGATGCCTTCGAGGGTGTTTTATAACCGAGGCTGTCGGACAGATTGATAAGCATTTGGCTGGTAATCACTGTGCGCGCGGTCTGTTGTGGAATAAGCGCCATGACCACCACACCCATGATGCCGGTAGCGACGATTTGCCAGTGAAAGTTCAGAGGAAATAGCCGCACGAGATGCAGTGACAAACGATAGAATAGGCCGCAGCCGGTGATGGCTGCGCCTAACCCTAGGACACCAAGTGTCATAAACCACGTCGTGCTGGCGAAGCCGCCCATGACCGTCGACGCTGTCTCGAGCTTGGTGAGAATAACGGCCATGGCAAATACTAGAGCAACACCGTAATCCGGCAACGTGCGAAACACCCAAAATATCAGCGTTAAGGAAATGAGTCCCAGAAGCTTTGTGCCAGAAGGCTCCAAGCCGATGTCCGGTGTGGCAAACCACAAATAACCGCCGACACTAAGGCCCAACAGCGCGCCAAACCATTTACTCAAGGGCGCGGATTGTAACGCTGCTGCAGAAAATCGCCAGCGACGCGGCGCGTCTGCGCTGCTGAGTTGGCGATTGAACGACATAGATACCGGCTCGGGTGCGACATCGCTGTAGTGTTCCGGCAGGGTCATATCCCGTTCGACCAGCCCCAGAGCGCTGCGCAGTTGGCCGATCGCTTGGACGTATTCTTTGCGCCGCGCCAGGGTCTCGGCGATGCGGCGGTAGCTTGCGATCGCTTCTCCAGCGGCGGCCCGCTGGGCCAGTATTTCCTGGTAGGCACGAAAAGCGCCGGGTAAATCGCCCAGATGGATCAAGATATCGCTTTTCAAATTGACCAGCGCGGTGTCGGCAATGAAATACTCGCGTGGGATGCGCTCTAAAATGTTTTTGACCACTGGCGCCGCCTCAACCAGCGTTTCCTTACTCTGGGCTTTAACGAGCTTGATCACCTCGGGCCAGTCCGGCACTTCCGCGGCGTGGCGAACGGCCTGTTGCCAATTGCCGATGGCGACGTAGCGCTTAGCGAAATCACCGTGTAGACGTTGCTGCGTGTCGCTACCATCGATGGTCAGCAACTTGTCGTGTAAAAAATCTTTGAAGAAACTGTGAAACTCGATCCGGTCGTTGCCGAGACGTCGTATCAACGGAGACTGACCCTTGATCAAGTCGGCGACCACGCGTCCCACCGACTTTGACTGAAACAGCTGGTCAATGGTGGCGCTGTCGATGGCATGCAACAGGGATGCATGGCGAAAGAATTCTTGCTGGCGCGGCGATCTGCCGGCGTAGAACTCTTCGGCGAGGGAATTAAAGGCTTCGCGCCCGCTGGAATACTGGCGATCGACAAAGGATAGGCGCTTACTCAAAGTAGCGCAGAGTTGCATTAGCCAGGTGGGATATCTGGCAATTAATTCGTCCCAGTCCTGCCGGCTCAAGCGCCATAGGATCGAATCTTTTATCGTCACGATGGTCGCCGAACGCGGCTCGCCCGAGAACAAAGCCATCTCCCCGAAGCAATCTTGGGGTCCCAAAATTGCCACGATTTCAGAGTTGCCGGCACCGCTGTCGACTACCACTTGTACGGCCCCCGACTGAATCAAATAAAAGGCATCGCCGCGATCGCCCTGACGAACTATTGTCGCGCCGGCGGCGAGATTGAGCTCTTCCATCTTGCCCATGACCTTGGCGACATCCTCACGGGTCAAGCCGGAGAAGATCGAAATGCCACGTATAGTGTCGGCCAGGGGTTCCATGGCTGGCTCAGCGAATGATCTTGTCGGCACGCTTCAAGACCGCCGGCGACACTTGCATACCAATGAAGGTTGCCGTGCGATAGTTGATGATAAAATCGAATTTGTCGGCGCGCTCAATCGGCGGCAGTGGGTTCTTGGGATTTTTCAAAATGCGCCCGATCATAGCCCCGGCGCGCCGGCCCATGTCAAGATTGCTCGGACCGTACGCCGCAGTGGCACCCTGGATCGCCCAGGATTCGTCATTGAACATGCTCGGTAACTTCTTCTGCCGCGCCGTGGTGAAAACGAACTCAGCTTCGCCCTCCACCAAGTCGTCGGGAATATGAAAAAGTGCAGCGCCGGGCACGGGGCGCATACTGGTCAAAGTTGTCTTCAATTCGTCAGCAGATTTGACCCCATGTTCGACCACCGGCAGGCTGATTTTTTTTGCTGCGGCTTGGGCCAACGCGACGTTGTCGCGGGAGAAACTATTATTGCTATCGAAAAGAATGTGTAGTTCGCGTAGCTCGGGAATCAGTTCCTTTAGCAATGCCAAGCGCTTCTCCGTTTTCTCCACGGCAAACCCCGCCACCCCAGTGAGATTGCGCTGGGGGTCCGTCATACTCTTCACCAAGCCGGCGGCTACCGGGTCGCCGGGATGAACGAACACGATGGGAATTTCGCCGGTGACGCCAGCCGCTGCCGTGGTCGCGCGGGTGCCGGTGGTGAAAATCACGTCCACCTTGCGAGCGACCAGATCGTCCGCGGCGCGAGGCAGTGCACCGCGGTCGCCTTTAGCATTGCGGGTTTCGATGACGAGGTTTTTGCGCTCAATGTAGCCCAAGCTCTTGAGTACGTCGGTCAACCCTTTGAGAGACTGAGACTGTGGGCGGCCGAGCTCTGGGAGTAAAACGCCGAGACGCGCATGAGTCTGGGTCCGGCCCTGGGTTACCGCGCCAGCACTCATGAAAAACAACAGCGTAATTGCTTGGAGGATGCTTTTCCGGAGAGATATCAGCTTGACCATCACAGCAGCTTCAGCTCCAGGCCTTGATAGGCCACGATCGCGTTAGGGAACAGAGTTTTGCTGAACCGCGCAATGCGTCTCATTGCGGCATCGTCATGCTGCGGTTCATGGTGAAAAAGCACGAGCTGTTTGACTTGGGCCTTAACGGCGACTTCTGCTGCCATTTCGATGGTGCTGTGACCCCAGCCCGCTTTCGACTTTGTTTTAGAATAGTACTCGCCGTGCAAATACTGCGCGTCGTGAATCAGCATGTCAGCCCCCCGGGCAAAGTCGATGATGTCGGCATAGCCGCCTGCTTGCTGTTCAACGTCGGTTGCATAAACGAGAGTTTTGCCACGATATTTTATGCGATAGAGCATCACCCCGTCTCGTGGATGGGCCGGGCTTTTATGTGTGACGATCGACGCAGCGCCATTCGCCTGATTTCGCGAAGGTGGACTCCTACGTACCGCGAGTCGCTCGCCGGGCGCGGCAAATTCCAGCGTCTCGCCGCCGCCAAGTGAGTGTACTTCGATGTTGCCCCTGAGGTCGTCGAAGGTGACTGGGAAAAGATTGTTCTGGGTCAACTGCCGCAAAGTTTGCTGCAAGGCGCCGTTTGAGCGTCCCGGCCCGTAAATAAACGACCGGGCGCCGGCGGTCAGCAGCGGTTCAAAAAAATACAGGCCCATCAAGTGATCGATGTGCGTATGGCTCAAAAACACGTAACTGGTGGGACGGCTGGCGGCACGCCGGCAAATGTTTTTGCCCAGTGGAATAATGCCGGTGCCGGCATCGAAAATTAAGCGTCGGCCGGCGACGCTGATCTCGACGCAAGAAGTGTCGCCGCCGATTTCGCTGGTGCTCGGGCCGGTGGTGGGATAACTGCCGCGCACACCCCAAAAGCGCACGCGAAAATCGCTGGGTCCAAGTGTCATCGCCGCCATGTAAAGCAGATTTGCCGGAAAAATAAAAGAATCATCCGGAGTGCGCGGTGGCCCGACGGTGATTTACAAGTTTACGGCCCCGGCGGTTTGACGTACGATTCGGCTGCGAGGCCCCGCTTCGCTGTGCACACCCCAAGCTTGGTTGGCGCTGTTGCTGCTGGTTGGCAACCGCCGCAACTCGCGAGTAATGCCGGCAGTTACGGATCGAGCGTCTCGTTACGCCTGTTTGGAACGCTGGCTCGCCTTAATTTCTTGATCCGGCTGTTGGCGCTACCAATCACGAACTGATCTCACCCGGACCCATCCGTTTACCCGGAAGTGAGGCTTGAGTTGATCGATTGGATTTCTCCAGCCAATTCTGAAAATATAAATGAGTGCGTAAGTAACGGTCGCACGGACCAAAAATAAGCGCGGACTGTACAAAAGGAGAACACATGACTGTCGATAAAGAATTTTTCAACGTAAAGTATAAAGAAGGATCGCTCGACGCGAAAACCGCGCAGTTGGTGTTCTTCGCCGTCAGCGTAGCGATCGGTCACGAGGATGGCGCCAAGCTACACTTGGCCAAGGCGCGCGAGTGCGGCGCCACCGAGGATGAGATCACCGAGGCTGTTGTTTATGCGATGCGTCCTGCGGCGGCAAAGGTGCGCAACTTCGCCAAAGCGGTAATCGGCAAATAGTCGACCCCAGACCCTGCGTCGTTCGGACCGGGCACACTCTCTCGCAAAGGTGGCGGATAATATCATGAGTCAATGGATAATCGACGTGAACGAGGAAAATTTTGAGGCGGCGGTGTTGGAGCGCTCCAGCGAAGTGCCTGTGCTTGTGGATTTTTGGGCTGAGTGGTGCGGGCCGTGCAAAGCGCTGGGGCCAGTGCTGGAAAAACTCGCGGACGAATATGCCGGTGGTTTTGTGCTCGCCCGACTGAATGTCGATGAAAACCCCAACTTGGCAGGTATGTTTGGCATTCAAGGAATTCCTGCCGTGAAATTATTTCGTGATGGCGATTTGGCATCGGAGTTTACCGGGGCCTTGCCGGAACCGATGTTGCGCGAATTTCTCACCAAGTTTTTGCCTACGGCAACTGACAAAGAAGCGGAAGCTGCCATGGCACTCGAGGCCGACGGGAAACTTGTTGAAGCCAAAGCTGCTTATGAGGCGATTTTGGCCGCTGACCCCAATCATGGCCAGGCGCTGCTCGGCATGGCTCGAATGGCTATGAACGATGGCGATAACGCCGCAGCCTTGGAGTATCTCGAGCGAATTTCAATCGTCGCCGACGAACGCAAGGAGGCCGACCGCTTGATCGCCCGGTTGAATCTCCAAGCCGGCGGTGTGCAAAACGAGTCGGAACTACGGGCAAAAATTGCCGCCGACCCCAAAGATATTGAAGCGCGCTTCGAATTGGCCCAGGCTCTGGCCGGCGTGGAAAAGTACGATGAGGCGCTCGGAGAATTTCTCGAAGTGGTTAAAGCCGACCGCAAGTTCAAAGACGACGGCGCGCGCAAGGCGATGATCCAAATCTTCGAAGTTTTGGACCCGGACGATCCCCTCACCGATAAATATCGCACCGAGTTGGCTGCGGTGTTGTTTCGCTAAAATTGTGACGCCTTAGAGTACCGCTGACACCTGAAGCACCGACTTCGCAGCAATTTTGTTTAAAATGTTCATGTCCTGCGTGTCTGCTGTTAAACGATCTCCTCTTTAATCAATCAGCATGCGATGGCTCTAGGGACCGACACGATCGAGAGCGAAGTGCAGCGGCTTGGCCGCAAACTCTATCAACAGGCTGCGCAAAATAAACCATCTCTGTTCGAGTCCCGGGATTTGCTGGGCCGGATGATAGATTGGTCATTGGATGATGAGTCGCTGCGGGTGGCGCTGTTCCGTTTTGTTGACGTCCTGCCTAGTCTTGAATCTTCCTCTGAAATCGGCCGCCATCTCGAAGAATACTTTACCCGAGTCGATCACGCGCTTAGCGGCTTGGCGATTCTGGCAAACGTGCTGCACGCCGGCACTGTCGTGGCGCCTCTCGTCAAGCGTAACGTGATCAAGCTG
>DATLCH010000182.1:0-4134 GCA_035526465.1 Candidatus Limnocylindrales bacterium
TGTTTGGAGGCAACGCCGAGGACGTTAGCGTTACTGCTTCGGTGGTGCATGACCATGGGCGCGTTTATGAGTTCATTTCGCGCGGCCTGACATTTTTCACCAGCGAAGTGTGGCTTCGCCGCGGCGATGAATGGGTCTATATCGATAAACCCAACGATGCACGTATCGAGACGTTCACGGATCAGATTCTTTTACGCTTGCGTTCCGACTGGACAGTTAACGGCAAGACTTACCGCGCGGGCTCGTTGCTCGCTGCCGAATTGGAAGCGTATTTACGCGGCGAGCGGGAGTTCGTTGTGCTTTTCGAGCCGAGCGAGCGCAAAGCATTGACGAGCACGAGCGCGACCAAAAACTACTTGATCCTTAACGAACTGGATAATGTGCGCAGTAGAGCTTATGCGCTTAAACGCGACAGCGGCCAATGGACGCGCAGTGAGCTGACAACGCCCGAGTTCGGTTCGGTACGTGTTCGCGGCGTCGATGCCGCTGAGTCTGACGATTACTTTATGACAGCCACCGACTTTCTCACGCCTTCGACTCTTTGTCTCGGTACGGTCGGAGTGGCGACGCAGGAGAAATTGAAGGGACTACCGGAATTTTTCCGCGCCGACGATTTGACGATCAGCCAGCACGAAGCGGTGTCGAAAGATGGAACGAGAATTCCTTACTTTGAAGTGAGCCGAAAAGAATTGACGACAAACGGTCATAATCCCACGCTGCTCTATGGTTACGGTGGCTTCAATGTTTCGCAATTGCCGTTTTACAGCGGCACTCTGGGGGCGGCTTGGCTGGAGCGCGGCGGTGTCTATGTGCTGGCGAACATTCGCGGCGGAGGTGAGTTCGGTCCGAACTGGCACTACGCCGCGCGCAAGGAAAACCGTCAACGCGCCTACGATGATTTTATTGCGATCGCCGAGGACTTGATCGGACGCAAAGTGACTTCGCCGCAGCATCTCGGCATCCAGGGCGGTTCAAACGGAGGATTACTGGTCGGAGTCGCATTGACTCAGCGGCCTGATCTATTCAAAGCCGTAGTCTGCCAGGTCCCGCTGCTCGATATGCAGCGTTATAACAAGCTACTGGCCGGCGCGAGTTGGGTCGATGAATACGGCGATCCGGGCAAGCCGGAAGAGTGGGCTTACATCGAGAAGTATTCACCGTATCATAATGTCTTCGCCGATAAAAAATATCCGCGGGTGCTGTTCACGACTTCGACACGCGACGACCGCGTGCATCCAGGCCACGCGCGCAAAATGTTCGCCAAGATGAAAGCGCAAGGCCATGACGTGGTTTACTACGAAAACATCGAAGGCGGCCATGGCGGCGCAGCGGACAATCGGCAGCTCGCCTATATGTCGGCGCTAACCTATTCGTTTCTGGTCAAAGAGTTGTTCGCTGATTGAATGGAATCGCTGCGTGCTACCGCAAAATTGAAGACGCTCACCGTACCCTGCCACAAGTGCGTGAGGCAGCTACATTCTCGAAAGTTTTTGCCCCTATGCTTCCGACTTTGGAAAATTCAGGGCGTCGACTTCAAACTTTCTCAGCTCCGGCATAACCCCCTCAGTGAATAAGCGCAGCGAATTAAGCGCTTGCTTCTGCGTCAGTTCGCCGAACGTAAACTCGCCGAGAAAGGTGTCGGCGCCGGCTTGGTTGGCGATCGATCTAATTTGCTGCACCACGGTTTCCGGCGAGCCGCAGATGAACGAGCCTTCGGCGATGGAGTGTTCCATATCCATTAACTGTTGGCGCCGGCTACCGTCGAGAATCGTCGTCAACCCGGTTGTGCCGTGGGCGCCGTAGGTGCGCGCGCCGCCGCGCCGTTCCCAGAAATTCTTCCAATGATATTCGCCATCGGCGCGGGCTTGCTTATCGCTCTCAGCGACATAGATCTCGCGCATCAGTCCCATGTGTGGTTTGCGGCCAGCCGGTTTGGCGCGCTGATAAGCGTCACGGTAGTCATCGAAAGCTTTGCGCGTCGCCTTCATTCCGGAGGGCACCCATTGAACGGTGCTGATCCCAGTGGCGGCGGCTTCTTCAATGGACTCTTTGCTGCGCGTCGGCATCCACAGCGGCGGATGCGGTTTCTGCACTAACGGGATGCTGGAATCGACATCCTTACACTTAAAATATTTTCCGTCGAAAGAAAAAGTTTCATGGGTCCAGATGCCTTTGATGATCTGCAACGCTTCCAACGTCATCTCGCGTTTCGAATCCCAGTCGACGTTGTAAGCCTTGAAGGAGAACGGACCGATGCCGGCGCCAATGCCGCATTCCAACCGGCCGTTCATGAGATTGTCGAGCAGTGCTGTTTCTTCGGCGACTCGCACGGGGTGCCAGAGCGGCAACACGTAGACGAGCGGGCCCATGCGAATATTCTTGGTTCGCTGCGACGCTGCGCCGAGGAAACTTCCCGGACTGGGACATTCTGAGAAACCCATGTCGAAGTGGTGTTCGGCAACGAAATAGAAATCCATGCCGGCCTGATCGGCGAATTCCAGAACCTCCAGATGATTGCGATAGAGATCGGCGTAGCTGCGCGCCGGGTTATCATGTTTCTGCATGTGGTCGAATAGACCGAGTTTCATGGTGTTTCCTTATTTGGTGGTTTCCTTTTGAATTTCTTGCAGCAGTGAGTTGTCGTACATCTTGTCCAAGGCGAGCTTCTTAACTTCGGCGCTGCTTTCGGCGCGGAATTCCAAGATCGAATTTAGCCCGGCAAGGGAGACATAGGGAACTCTCAGTGCGTAGTCTTTGACGTTCTCTTTGTAGGTTTCCTCCAAGGTAGCGGTGTCGGTGGTGCGCGTGTACTTGCCGATGATGCGTTTGGCGAATGCCGGATCGGCGATGGCTAGATCGTAGGCGGCTATTGTGGCGCGCAGAAGCCTTTTCAACTCTTCCCGCCTGGATTTGAGCTGCGAGTTTTTGACGATGATGCAACCGTAGTCGAAAGGCAGACCGATAGCTTCGGTGGTGAGCAACTCTCGAAAGCCTAACTTTCGCGCATTGATCGTCAGTGGCAGCGAGACCGAACCGCCCTGGATTAGATTGTTCTGCATGCCGGCGATGATTTCCTGAGTACCGCCGAGCTGGAGCAAGGCAACGTCTTTGATCGGTTGCAGCCGGTGTTTTTTCAAAACATGACGCGCGACAAAATCGGAGAAGGCGCCGAAGCGGGTGACGCCGACGGCCTTACCTTTCAAGTCGCCGATGCTGGTGACGGGAGCAGTGGTGAAGAATGACGTTTGTCCTTTGTCGTATTGGCAGCCGATCATCGCCAGCTCGGCGCCGGCGAGATTTGCATCGACCACCGCGCCGGCGGCCGAGTACATGATGTCGATGTCGCCGCCGAGCAGTGCTTGGACTGATTTAGTGCTTGAGCCGATGTAGAGCAGCTCCATGTCGGCGCCAAACTTCTGGTAAAGTCCGGCATCTTTACCGACCCACAGGACCGTAAAGGTGCCGGCGAATGCGGTGTAGGCGACGCGGAGCTTGGCCGTCTGCGCGCCGGCCTGCGGACGGAGACCTGACGAGCACAACAAAACCGCAGAGAAAATCAATAGTTTTCCAGTGGCTTTCATCGCCGCTCCTGAGAATCTTGCGAGCGGTTTCGATAGATCATGATCGCGACGTTGCTGTCAAGTTTTCGCCGGCGATGTTGCGCGACCTTAAATCGCCTTGACCAGCCTCGCGTTTGTAAATTATGGTGAATCGTCCTAACAGCTCAAATTAATTAGCTCCGCAGCAATTTTATTCTCAATGGCTAACTCGAATCGCTGCATCCTATCAATGCTCATCGCCATGGCGGTTTACTGCCTTGCGCCATCGAGAGCGATCGGAGAAGAGAAAATCAAGTTTCCCATAGGCGTGGGCACCAAGACCGTGGGCACGCATATGTTTTGGTTGGCAGCGAAAAAAGGTTTCTTCGAGGAGTTCGGGCTCGATGTGCAACCGGTCTGGTTGCGCGGGACGTCGATCACGATTCAAGCGTTGGTCAGCGAATCGCTTTATCTGGCTCTCGGTTCGGCGGATTCGACCATCGGCAATGCGCCCAGCACTGATTTGATCGCGGTAAGCGGCGTGGTTGGCGGGCTCACCCAAGCGATTGTCGCGGCGAAGCGCTACAAATCAATT
>DATLCH010000196.1:0-3452 GCA_035526465.1 Candidatus Limnocylindrales bacterium
GCCTCGGCCCGGCTGGTCTCACGAGCTGGATCCAGTGCCGAGAGATATCCTATCCGCGCAACTTTTGGTGACGGCTGTGCCGCTGTGAATGGCGCAAAACTTAGGGAGGCAGTGACCAGCAGTAAAAAGAAAAAGGCCCGCGCCATCAATCGTTCTCCTTTGTCTTTGCGAAAGGTCGATGGCGGACGAGTGTCATCGAAGCAGCTGAAGCGCGAAATTCGGCAACGTGATCTGCAGTTTTGCATCGTCCGTGGCCGACATCATATTTTTATTTGCGGTCGCGCCTTGAAAATCCAAAAGTATGGCGCGGACGGAAATACAAAAAATTTGCCGACTCGATCCGCGCGCGTTAACACGGGTCGGCAATCGTCAGCCGATCTGCGCTATCGCTCTACCTCCGACTCCGCTTTGATGGTGAGTTCATGCTTACTCTATGTGGTCTCGACAACGCAATCCTAGGACCAAGTATCGTGTGCGGTCGCTGAACTGAATTCATTGCGGATTAGGCCGAAGGCGGACGATCCCGGCGCAGCCGAACAGGGGAGGCGAGTAGCCAGGTGGCTACTCGCTGTAGTCGTTTTGCGACACCGGCTGCGATGTCGCCGCAGTTGAGCCGAAACCTACTTCGGCAAGGGCGCAAGCGCGCTATTGGCGCGTGGGTTCGTCATTGCGCGCAGCGGTGAGTGAACTCAGACGAGATTTCTGCGTTGACATAAGGTTATTTTGCTTTGCTGCGTGGCGGAGGAAACTTCGAATCGAGACTGCGGTGTTGTCGAAGATGCTAAAGCACTTGAAAGCCGGCCTTAAGCACGGCGCGTAAGAAATCGTCGATGTGCGAGAGGGCCGGATCGAATTCGAGCACGGTGACGCTGCGCTCTATGCTGAAATCGATTTTGCCGACGCCGGGGACGGCTTTGAGCGCGTCGCGCAGGACTGGCAGGTCTTCGGATTTGAGATTGGCGATGGAGAGGATTGCGGTTTTTGTGCTCATGGAAATTTACAATCTTGTCGGGACTTTGACAAATTTGACACGAATGCACAATCGGTGTGATTCATTCTACGATCCTTATTGTTTTAAAAATTTTCTTTGCGGCAAAATTATCTTGACGAATTAAGCGCGTGTGTGTGAGAGTATTTTATCCCAATATTTAGATGTGTTTGTCGTGCGCGCGCTTTATTGCGAGCGCAGGTGCAAACCTCAGCCAAGGAGAAGATCATGCCGTATGAAGTGGCCAAGCTTCTGACGCTCTCGCAAGCCGAGCTCGATAAGCTGTTTACCGATAGTCCGGTCGGAAATATTCCCGATGGCGAAGCCGAAGGCACCGCGATCGTCGCCCCGGGGACGACATACAGCCCCAACATCGCGCGCTTCGTCAGTCATTTTGCCTGGCAGGGAAAAGTCTTCGACGCTAAAAAGGGCGTACTGAAAAACAAAATCCTGCCGTTTGGCCTCAATGCGATTCTCGCGAAGGTTTATAAAGCGCCGAGTTGGCTCGACGGCAAGGAGTGCATCGTCCTCGACTATTCGGATACGTCAATCGTCGCCCAATGGATTCGCGACGAGATTCGTGAGCTCGAGCCGAATGTTTATTTGGGAAAGGTTTACTGGGACAAGACTCGGCTCATTGATTTTGCCCTGAAATTTAAGCGCCCTGCGACAAACTAGTGGGATGCAACGCGCGCTGGCTGGGTTTCATCAAACATTGCGTTGAAACGAACTATACCGTGGTGTGTTGCGGTTGAATGGATTGGAGGCTGACGGCTGATGGAGAATAGCCGCTTGATGCCGGCATCGCAGCGGTTTTTTTATCGCTTCGGAATTTTAGCTGTTATCGTGCTCGTTTTAGCTGTTATCGTCGGTGCGGTGTTCGTCGGCCGCTTCGGCGCCGATACTCCGGTGGTGTACCGCGACGATGTCGAGCACTTCAAATATGGCTCGCTTGGCAGCGAGCATGAGTTCGGTATTCCGTATTGGATCTGGCGCGCCCTGCCTGAGTTGTTTAACGACAAACTACCGGGAAAGAAAAATGGCTGGCAGTCGGTGGGCTTTGTCTTCGAGAAGGGCAAAAAACTGCCGGTCGGCATGTCGCAACGGCGCTATCTCGGCTTCGACGTCGTGTGGCTCAATTGCGCTTTTTGTCACGCCGGCACTGTCCGCGACGCGCCGCAAAGCGAGCCGAAGGTTTATGCCGCCATGCCGGCCAACACTTTCGACTTCCGCGGCTTCACGCGTTTTCTTTTTGCGACCGGCGAGGATCGACGCTTCACGCCGCAGGATATTCTGCGCCAGATCGACATAATTCGACAGCGCGAGGGACTTGGCCGGTTGCCGCTGGTCGATCGCCTGGTGCTGCGTTTCTATGGCATCTATTACATGCGCGAGCGGCTGTTAACGCTGCGCGATCGCCTGGAGTTCATCAAGCAACAGCCGGAATGGGGACCAGGCCGAGTCGATACGTTCAATCCGCTAAAAATCTATTTCAACTTTCCGCCGGACAAATTATCGCCGCGGGAGGTCGTCGGCACCACCGACTTTCCTTCGATTTGGAATCAAGGCCAGCGGGAAAATTTGCAGATGAACCTGCACTGGGACGGCAACAACGTTTCCTTAGAAGAGCGCAATCGCAGCGCCGCCATGGGCACCGGCATTACGCCGCCAACCGGCGACCGGCAGAGTTTGAAGCGGGTGGCCGATTGGTTGCGCAATCTCGACGCCCCGCCCTATCCGTTCAAGATCGACAAAACTCTCGCCAATCAGGGCGCGCCGATTTACGCGAAATACTGCGCCGATTGTCACGGCGCCAGCGGCAAGGAGTTCAATGGAAAATACGCCGGTAAGGTCATCCCGATCGGCGAGATCGGCACCGATGAGCACCGGCTCGACTCGTATACTTACGACGTGGCCGTGAATCAGAACATGATCTTCGCCGGTTACGAGAGCGAGCGATTCCGCCATTTCCGCAAGACTTTCGGCTATGCCAATAGTCCGCTCGATGGGCTCTGGCTGCGTGCGCCGTATCTGCACAACGGCTCGGTGCCGACGCTCCGCGATCTGCTCGAGCCCAGTGACCAGAGGCCAAAAAGTTTTTATCGCGGTTACGATGTCTACGATCAAAAAAAACTCGGCTTTATTTCCGATGTCGCGCACGAGGAGGACCGGCCGTATTTTCTTTACAACACTGACGAGCCGGGCAATTCCAACAAGGGTCACGAGGGTAAGGCGTACGGCACCGAACTTTCGACCGCAGAAAAAGACGCTCTGGTCGAGTATCTCAAGACTTTTTGAGCGACGCCGGGTGAGCAAGGAGAGACGATGACTGACGCCGCGAGGAAAAAATCTGCTGTGAAGATCATCTTAGCGCTGCTTGTCGTGGCGCTAGCCCTGACCGCTGCGATCGGCTGGTACAAGTTTTTCCGCGAAGAACCACAACCCGCTTGGGTCACGGCGACGC
>DATLCH010000203.1:0-2969 GCA_035526465.1 Candidatus Limnocylindrales bacterium
AAAAGCTTGACCAGAAGTCGATCGAAGACGCTGCGGCCGAGTCGACGCGCAACATTGAAGTCATCGAGGACATCAACGGCTCGGCGGAGTACCGCGCCCATCTCACGCAGATCTACGTCGCCCGGGCGATCCAGGAAGCGCTTTCGCGCTAGGCGTCGACTCTCAGAACTCCCGTACAAGATTGTCACAACGGTGAAAACCGGTGTCCAGGTGGCGTGGAGATGGGACTCCCCGAGGCGAAGATGGATGCCGGTTTACACCGGCATGACGGAGTTCGGGAGAACGCAACCAACTATAAAAGGGAGACCCCGAATGCTGGGGGCCTCGCTTACGCAATTTTTAGAAATCTTCCTAGACTTCTTTTGACTTGATCGTGTACTTGAAGTTGGCCGGGTCCAAACTATCGCGGCGGCCGTTGGCCGTTTCCAGTTGCGGATACATGAAGAAGCCGATGTCCGAAAGTTTAGAATTGGGCAGTTTGACATCGTGGGCGTAATTATACGGCAGCCAGTTCATCTCCCAGGCACCGAACAATTTCTCGCGAGCCCGCTTGACCTTGGGATCTGTCAGCGGCAACTGTTCGCCCGGCAAGTTCTCTTCGAGGACGACCTTGCGAACGTCGGCCGGATCTATAGGCAACCAGCCATAGCCGTTCAGATAGACTTCGGCGCGGCAATGCTGCGCGCCGGTAATATCATCGGCCCGACCTAAACTCTTGAATTCAGACGAGGCGGCGACCCGCACGCCGTAGACGTCGCGCGCCGGTAATCCTGCCGCACGAGCAAGACCGACGTACAATGCATTTAAGTCGGCGCATTTCCCTCCTAGATAGCCGCTTTCGAGCATAGTGGAAATATCGCCGATGCCGCAGCCCTTAACCTTGGCATCGCGGAAGGTGTTGTCGACGATCCATTCGTAAATCGCTTTGGCCTTGTCGACATCGTTCTTGTATCCCATCACGATACTCTTAGATGTGGTGCCAACGATTCCGTCGGTGCGAATCAATTTGGAGGGTTGGCGGAAATAATTGAGCACGGCGGGATTTTCTTTTGCCGGCGTTACGGGTTTGTTGTTCACATCGATCGCCCGGTCGCGCGTCATAAAGCGGCTCTTCACTTCAAGCTGCGGCGCTTTTTCCGTAGGTGCCCATTCCGCAAAAATCATCCCGGTGCCGTACTTGTCGTACTGTACCGCGCGAGCGGATTTGAAGTTTCCCGTCCAGGTATCGGGCTCCCGCTTGAAATAATCGGTGGCGGTGGTTAGGGGCACCGGCACCCAAGTGCGCACACCGCCAACTGCGTCCTTCACTTCGATAACGGTCGTTACTTCAAAGGTGCGCCACTTGGTTGGGTCATCCGCATGTGCCCAGCCGGCCAATTTTGGCATGCCAGCCAAGGCCAATCCCGCCGAGGCGGTCAACCCTTGCTTCAAAAACTCACGGCGATCCATAGTTCCTCCCTGTCGAGTCAATAGGATTTCACGATGCGCAGATAATAACCTTTAGCCCTTAATTGTCAATTAATGTTACAGCACGGAACATCTGAGAGCGTCATGCCGATTTTCCGCCCACACCAACATATGCCGCAACCTCCGCCGGATGTTCCTCAGCCTTTTTGACGGACGGCCAATGCTTAATCACTTCGCCTTTGGGATCGATAACAACCGTTGAGCGAATCGTACCCTGGACTTCTTTGCCGTACATCATCTTTTTGCCGAAGGCATTATATTTTCTCATGACCTCGGTTTTCGGATCGGACAGCAACACGTAGGGCAGTTGATACTTCTCAGTGAACTTATTGTGTGACTCGATGCTATCCCTGCTGATGCCCAAGACGACAACATTTTTCCTTTTGAGTGACGGGTTCAAATCACGGAACCCACAGGCTTCTTTAGTTCAACCGGGAGTACTGTCTTTCGGATAGAAAAACAGCACAACGGTTTTGCCTTTATAATCCTCCAACGAGTGCTTTTTGCCGTCGTTACCGTCAAGGGTAAATGCCGGCGCTTTTTTTCCTTCTAAACCTGCCATTCTCATCAACCTCCCATGGATTTGACTTGCAACGGTGCAAAGGTTTTAGCACGGACTCTAGGCGAGCAAAACCGCTCGTGCAGCGCTCGCCATACGGCGAATCGGGTCGTAATCGCGGTCGTGGGCGGGAATAAATTTGGCGAGCTGAGTATGCGCCAGCGCAGACTCGCCCCGTGAAGCTGAGTGTAGATTCAACAATAGTTGGCGCACGCGGCAGCGAATGACCTCGGGCAACGTAGTTGAAACAACCCATGGCGGGATTGGGCTCGGCCCGATGATTTCAACGACCCGCAGCTTATCCGCCAGCTCAGGATCTCGGGCTTGTAGCCACTCCAGTACCGTGCTGTCAATCGCGGCGGTATCGACGTCGCCGGACAAGATCATTTCAATCGAACGTGCATGAGCGCCAGATTCGACGACTCTGCCGAAAAAACCATCGCGCTGGCCGAACTCGGCTAAGTAGGCGCGCATCACATTGAAACCCGAATGAGAACGCGGCTCGTTGTAAACAAAGGCGGCGCCGCGCAGATCAAGGAACGATTCAAATGAACTGTTTCGGTGCACGACAACGTCGGAGTAATAGACCGCGCGTCCCTTGTATCGTGGATGCGATGGCACCGGCACGGCGAGCAGTTCCATACCTACATCGGCGAGAGCCGCTTTATCGACATACGGTAGGCCGCACAGCCACAGGATGTCGATTTCGCCTGCATCGAACAATTGTTCCCGCTCTTGCCACGGGATACCCGTGACGTATTCGGTGCGGATGCCCAACTCGGTATCCAGGATCGCGGCGACGAAGTGGCAAAGCGCGTCGGCATTCTGTGCCATGCAGGAGGCAAGCTTCAAGACTTTCATGCAGGCGCGATCTACTCGACAATTTTGACGTCGCGCCAGAATGCAATATAGTTCTTAATCGACTTGGCGGCGTCCTTGGGTT